>NZ_DGTE01000033.1:0-52923 GCF_002393675.1 Streptococcus sp. UBA4344 | reverse complement strand
GTTTTGGCGGTTCTTTTATTATGGAAAAACGCTTATTCACCGTAGGTGCTTCGCAAATTAAGTTACTAAAACAAGGAGTAGATGTATGTCTAAAAAATTGACTTTCCAAGAAATTATTTTGACTTTGCAACAATTTTGGAACGACCAAGGTTGTATGTTAATGCAAGCTTACGATAATGAAAAAGGTGCTGGTACAATGAGCCCTTACACATTCCTTCGTGCCATCGGTCCAGAACCATGGAATGCAGCTTATGTAGAACCATCACGTCGTCCTGCAGATGGTCGTTACGGTGAAAACCCTAACCGTCTTTACCAACACCACCAATTCCAAGTGGTTATGAAACCATCTCCATCAAACATTCAAGAACTTTACCTTGAGTCATTGGAACGTTTGGGAATCAACACTTTGGAACACGATATTCGTTTCGTTGAAGATAACTGGGAAAACCCATCAACTGGTTCAGCTGGTCTTGGATGGGAAGTTTGGCTTGACGGTATGGAAATCACTCAATTTACTTACTTCCAACAAGTTGGTGGTTTGCAAACTGGTCCTGTAACTTCAGAAGTTACTTACGGTCTTGAACGTTTGGCATCATACATCCAAGAAGTGGATTCAGTTTATGATATCGAATGGGCTCCAGGTGTAAAATACGGTGAAATCTTCCTTCAACCAGAATTTGAACACTCAAAATACTCATTTGAAATTTCTAACCAAGACATGCTTCTTGAAAACTTTGAAAAATTTGAAACAGAAGCAAAACGTTGCTTGGAAGAAAACTTGGTTCACCCAGCGTATGACTACGTTTTGAAATGTTCACACACATTTAACTTGCTTGATGCGCGTGGTGCTGTTTCTGTAACAGAACGTGCAGGTTACATCGCTCGTATCCGTAACTTGGCTCGTGTCGTTGCTAAAACATTTGTGGCTGAACGTAAACGTCTTGGTTACCCATTGCTTGATGAAGCAACACGTGAAAAACTTTTGAAGGAGGATGCTGAATAATGGCTAAAAATTTACTTGTAGAACTTGGTTTAGAAGAATTACCAGCTTACGTGGTTACTCCAAGTGAAAAACAACTTGGCGACCGCATGGCAGCATTTTTGAAAGAAAAACGTTTGGCATTTGAAAGCATTCAAACTTTCTCAACTCCACGTCGTTTGGCTGTACGTGTGATTGGTCTTGCTGATGCACAAACTGATTTGATAGAAGACTTTAAAGGTCCTTCTAAGAAAATCGCCTTGGACGCTGATGGCAACTTTACAAAAGCTGCACAAGGTTTTGTTCGTGGTAAAGGTTTGACAACTGATGACATTGAATTCCGTGAAGTTAAAGGCGAAGAATATGTCTATGTTACAAAACACGAGGCAGGAAAAGCTGCTAAAGAAGTACTTGTTGACATTCCAGAAATCTTATCAGCAATGACTTTCCCAGTAAACATGCATTGGGCAAATAATACATTTGAATACATCCGTCCTGTTCACACATTGACAGTTCTTCTTGACGACGAAGCTTTAGACCTTGATTTCTTGGATATTCATTCAGGTCGTGTGAGTCGTGGTCACCGTTTCCTTGGTCACGAAACAGAAATCGCTAACGCTGATTCATATGAAGAAGATTTGCGCAAAGTCTTTGTTATCGCTGATGCTAAAGAACGTCAAGACATGATTGTTAACCAAATCAAAGATATTGAAAAAGCACAAAATGTTCAAGTCGAAATTGACGATGAATTGCTTAATGAAGTTCTTAACTTGGTTGAATACCCAACTGCCTTTATGGGAAGCTTCGATACTAAATATCTTGAAGTTCCAGAAGAAGTTCTTGTGACATCAATGAAAAACCACCAACGTTACTTTGTTGTCCGCGATCAAGATGGTAAATTGATGCCAAACTTCATTTCAGTTCGTAACGGTAACGCTGAACACATCGAAAATGTTATCAAAGGTAACGAAAAAGTGCTTGTGGCTCGTTTGGAAGATGGTGAATTCTTCTGGCGTGAAGACCAAAAACTTAAAATCGCTGATCTTGTTGCAAAACTTGATAACGTTACATTCCACGAAAAAATCGGTTCACTTTCTGAACACATGAACCGTAGCAAAGTCATTGCTGCTTACCTTGCTGAAAAAGCTGGTGCTTCTGCAGAAGAAAGCAAAGCACTTGCACGCGCTGCTGAAATCTACAAATTCGACCTATTAACAGGTATGGTTGGTGAATTTGACGAATTGCAAGGTATCATGGGTGAAAAATATGCCCTTCTTGCTGGTGAAGATGCCGCAGTAGCAACAGCTATTCGCGAACACTATCTTCCAAACTCAGCTGATGGTGACCTTCCAGAAACTAAAGTTGGTGCACTTTTGGCACTTGCTGATAAATTGGATACAATCCTATCATTCTTCTCAGTTGGCTTGATTCCATCAGGTTCAAACGACCCATACGCTCTTCGTCGTGCGACAGCTGGTGTGGTTCGTATCATGGATGCCTTTGGTTTGAAAATTCCAATGGATGAATTGGTTGACAACCTTTACGCTTTGGAATTTGATAGCTTAACATACGAACACAAAGCAGAAGTGATGGACTTCATTCGTGCACGTGTTGAAAAAATGATGAACAAATCAGTTTCTAAAGACATTAAAGAAGCTGTTCTTGCTGGTTCAAACTTTGTTGTTGCTGAAATGCTCGAAGCAGCTGATGCTCTTGTTGAAGCAAGCAAAGCAGAAGGTTATAAAGCAGCAGTTGAAAGTCTTTCACGTGTCTTCAATCTTGCTGAAAAAGCAGCAGCTGATGTGGCTGTAGATGCAAGCTTGTTTGAAAATGATGAAGAAAAAGCATTGGCACAAGCTGCATCAGAATTGAACTTGTCAGGTAATGCTAGCGATAAATTGGCTCAATTGTTTGCATTGAGCTCAGTTATCGACAAATTCTTTGACAATACTATGGTAATGGTAGATAATGAAGCTGTTAAAAACAATCGTTTGGCTATCCTTGCTGAATTGACAGCAAAAGCTAGCAGCGTAGCAGCATTTAACAAATTGAATACCAAATAAGCTTAAGAAATCTACTCTTTGAGTAGATTTCTGACTTATATCGGACTTCTGAATTTTAGAGGTTTTGGTAAATTATAGAAAGGAATAGCGTACGAAACAGTTGTTTTGTATGTTAGGTGAGTCTTACTCATGAATGAAAAAAAGATTCAACGTATTAATGAACTTGCGCGTAAGAAAAAAACAGTTGGTTTGACTGGTCCAGAAAAAGTCGAACAAGCTAAACTTCGCAAAGAGTATATTGAAGGTTACCGTCATTCACTTCTTCACCACATTGCAGGTATTAAGATTGTCGATGAAGATGGAAATGATGTGACACCAGAAAAACTTCGTCAATTGCAACGTGAACGTGGTTTGCATGGCAGAAGCCTTGACGACCCAAATTCGTAAGAATATTTACAGCTCAGCCATTATGGTTGAGCTTTTTTAGAAAATGTTTACAAAAATCCAAATAATAATTTAATTTAAAAAGTCAAGTATTTTATGTTATAATAGAATCCGAACAATAATACTTTAAGTCCTTAAAAACAGAAAGGTTTCACTCATGACATTTGATGCTATTGATCAGTTGGCAGTCAATACTGTCCGTACGCTCTCAATTGATGCCATTCAGGCTGCTAATTCAGGTCACCCAGGCCTTCCAATGGGAGCTGCACCTATGGCTTATGTTCTTTGGAATCATGTAATGAATGTTAATCCGAAGACAAGCCGTTCTTGGTCTAACCGAGATCGTTTTGTATTATCTGCGGGTCACGGTTCTGCCCTTTTATACAGCCTTCTTCACTTATCAGGCTATGATGTAAGCATTGATGATTTGAAGAATTTCCGTCAATGGGCTTCAAAAACACCAGGTCACCCAGAAGTAAACCACACAGATGGTGTTGAAGCAACTACTGGACCTCTTGGACAAGGGATTGCTAACGCTGTTGGTATGGCAATGGCAGAAGCTCACTTGGCAGCTAAATTTAACAAACCAGGTTTTGATATTGTTGACCACTACACATATGCTTTGCATGGTGATGGTTGTTTGATGGAAGGTGTCAGCCAAGAAGCAGCAAGTCTTGCTGGACATCTTAAACTTGGTAAATTGGTTCTTCTTTACGATTCAAACGACATCTCACTCGATGGTCCGACATCAAAAGCTTTCACAGAAGATATTAAAGGTAAATTTGAAGCTTACGGTTGGCAACATATTTTGGTTAAAGATGGTAACGATCTTGAAGCTATTGCAAAAGCAATTGAAGAAGCAAAAGCTGAAACTGAAAAACCATCTATCATCGAAGTCAAAACAATCATCGGTTTCGGTGCTGAAAAACAAGGAACATCTGCAGTCCACGGTGCTCCTCTTGGTGTTGATGGTATTGCCTACGCTAAAAAATCTTACGGTTGGGAATATCCAGAATTTACAGTACCTGAAGAAGTGGCTAAACGCTTCGAAGTTGGTATCAAATTCCGCGGTGAAGCTGCTCAAAATGCATGGGAAACTAAATTCCGTGAATATGAAGCTGCTTATCCAGAATTGGCTGCTGAATACAAAGCAGCATTTGCTAACAAACCAGTTGATGTAAAACTTGAAGACTTCGAACTTGGAACAAGTCTTGCTAGCCGTTCATCAAGTCAACAAGCTATCCAACAAATTTCAGCACAAGTTCCATCATTCTGGGGTGGTTCAGCTGACCTTTCTGCATCAAATAATACAATGGTCAAAGTAGAATCTGACTTCCAACCAGATAACTACCTTGGTCGTAACATTTGGTTTGGTGTACGTGAATTTGCTATGGCAGCAGCAATGAATGGTATTGCTCTTCATGGTGGTACTCGCGTTTACGGTGGTACATTCTTCGTATTCTCAAACTACCTTCTTCCTGCTGTTCGTATGGCTGCTCTTCAACAATTACCAACAGTTTATGTTATGACACACGATTCAATCGCTGTTGGTGAAGATGGTCCAACTCACGAACCAGTTGAACAATTAGCTAGCGTTCGTTCTATGCCTAACCTTAATGTTATTCGTCCAGCAGATGGTAACGAAACAAATGCTGCATGGAAACGTGCTCTTGCTGAAACTGATCGTCCAACAATGCTTATCCTAACTCGTCAAAATCTTCCTGTTCTTGAAGGAACAAAAGAATTGGCAGAAGAAGGATTGAACAAAGGTGCTTACATTATTTCAGAAGCTAAAGGTGATCTTGATGGTATCCTTATCGCTACAGGTTCTGAAGTGAAATTGGCTCTTGATACTCAAGCTGCTTTGGAAGCTAAAGGTGTTCATGTTCGAGTGGTTTCAATGCCAGCTCAAAACATCTTTGATGAACAAGATGCTGCTTATAAAGAAAGCATCCTTCCATCTAACGTTACAAAACGTTTGGCAATTGAAGCTGGTTCAAGCTTTGGTTGGGGCAAATATGTTGGTCTCCAAGGTAAAACTCTTACAATCGATACTTGGGGAGCTTCAGCACCAGGTGCTAAAATCTTTGAAGAATATGGATTCACAGTTGACAACGCTGTTAACCTTTACGAATCATTGTAATCTTTGATTATTTATAGATAGAAGTCCTTGCTTTAGCAAGGGCTTTTTATAATTAGTTGACAAATAAAGTAAGAAAAGGTAATATATTGTAAAACCTTATTTGTGTTATTATGATAGTACAAATAATCTTGGGGGAAGGTGAGATTTAATGGAAGAAAAATGTAGTAAGTTATATTCAGCTATTAAAGTCGCTTATGAAGATATGATTGTCAGACAAGATATAGAACTATCAAAGATTTTACTATCAGCGTCTAATGAAGTTATCAAGAGTAGAGATGCTGGTTTATGTGCTTTGCATTTAAATCGCAAACTAAATCTCTACAGCGCTCATAACGATTTAATTTTGCCGCGTGGTGTTAAGGAATTAAAAAAATTAACTCAACAGTGGGCAAGAGATTATTACGAAAAAAAAGAAGTCTCTAAGTGGATAAAGTCACTTTGAGGAGATTAGGGGGAAAGAAAAAATGATTCGTTTTGAACATGTTTCAAAATTATATGGGGATAAGGAAGCACTTAGTGACCTAAACGTGAGTATTGAAAATGGGGAAATTTTTGGTTTAATTGGTCATAATGGTGCTGGGAAAACAACAACTATTAGTATCTTGACGTCAATTATTGATGCGACATACGGTGAAGTTTACGTGGATGATTTGGCACTTTCTAAACATCGTGATGAAATCAAAAAACGTATTGGTTACGTCCCAGACTCACCTGATTTGTTCTTGAATTTGACAGCTAGCGAATACTGGCATTTTTTGGCTAAAATCTATGGTGTTGCTGATGCGGAAGCTTCTGAACGAATTGATCGTTTGTCGCACTTATTTGATATTGCAGAACATGTCGATGACTTGATAGAAAGCTTCTCACATGGGATGCGTCAAAAAGTGATTTTAATTGGAGCTTTGATTTCGAATCCTGATATCTGGATTTTGGATGAACCATTGACTGGTCTTGATCCTCAAGCTTCTTTTGATTTGAAAGAAATGATGAAAGAACACGCTCGTGGTGGCAATACAGTTTTGTTCTCAACACACGTTTTAGCAGTTGCGGAACAATTGTGTGATCGTATTGGTATCTTAAAAGAAGGTAAATTAATTTTTGTTGGTTCTTTAGAAGAACTAAAAGCTAATCACCCTAACAAAGATTTGGAAACTATTTACCTAGAACTTGCGGGGCGCAAGGTAGAAGAGGGGTGAGCGTATGAACTGGTCAACTGTTTGGGAACTCGTTAAGATTAATATTCTATATTCAAATTCACAAACTGTAACTGCAGTTAAACGTAAGCAAGAAAAGAACCCAAAGAAAAATTTTTCAATGTACAAGAGTGTGATTCGTCAGCAAATTTTCTTGAGTCTTTTCTTTGCGGTGATTTACATTTTTATGTATGTCAACCTAGATTTTAACTACTATCCAGGTTACTTCACTTTTTATACTGCTATCTTTTTTATCATGGCAACTTTAAATGCATTTACCGCCATGTATAGCATTTTTTATGAAAGTGATGATGTTAAGCTTTATGCACATTTACCAATAAAATCAAGTGAACTTTATTTAGCAAAAGTAATCTCAAGTTTTGGAATGGGACTAACTTTTTTGATGCCCATATTATCACTCTTTTTCATAGCTTATTGGCAAATGGCAGGCCTTTTAGTTGCCATTATTGCAACTTTGATTGGATTTGGCATTCTTTTTCTAACGTCAACAGTGCTGTCACTTTATGTCAATAGTTTTGTTGGTAGCTTAATTGCTCGTAGTCACCATCGAAAATTGATTTCAACAGTTTTGATGTCACTTTCTACGATTGGTGCAGTAGGGGCCATTCTTTATATGAATGTCATCAACAGTAGAAATATGGGTGATGTTACAGCAATTACTGATTGCCCAGTTATTCCTTATTTTAGAGGTTTTTATGATCTTGTTAAAGCCCCCTTTAGCTTGGCGACAGTTTTGAATTTTTATTTACCTGTACTTGTTCTTTGCGGCCTAGTGATTGGTCTGGTTAAATGGGCGATGCCAAATTATTACCAAAGTACTTTGTATACTAGACCTAAAGAAGTTAAGGCTAACAAGCAGCCAAAATCTCATTCAGGTAAAATTCCTTCGTTGACAAATATGATGATTCGTCATCATACGTCGACACTTCAAAACGCAACCTTACTCAGTCAGACTTATTTAATGCCTTTGATTTATGTGGTGATTTTCTTAACCCCAATGCTGGTCAATGGATTTTCTTTAGCTAAGGTATCTAACCAGTATTTTGGAATAGCTTTGTTGGTTGGAGCTATTTTGGGAACAACTTGTGCTATGCCAACGACTTTATTAGGTGTTGGGATTTCACTTGAAAAAGAGAATTATAATTTTTTGAGAACTTTGCCGCTTAATTTTAAAGGTTTCCTTATTCAGAAATTCATCGTTTTGGCTTTTCTTCAAGCCTTAGTTCCTGCTTGTGTTTATTTGGTTGTTGGGTTATGGCTTTTACACCTAAGTTTGCCACTGATGTTAGCCTTCTTGCTGGGATTGTGCGCTATGATTGCTATTCAAGGACAAGTCATGTATTGGCGTGACTATAAGCATCTCAATCTGCTTTGGCAAGATGTGACACAACTCTTTAATCGCAATTCTGGTCAGTGGCTTGCCTTCGCTATTATGATGTTAGCTTATCTTCTTGGTGGAGGACTTGCACTAGGCTTAGTGATTCTTGGTAATGCAATTCATCAGGTACAACTTATTAATATGACCGTGGCAATTGTTTTAATCATTTTAGCAATTATCAGTCAAGTGCTGATTAGCCACAATTTTTGGAAGAAAATCTCACACTAATTTCTAAAATCTCCTGAAATTAGGATGAGAATTAAAACTGACTAAATAGTTAGATAAAACCTTATAAAAACAGTTCCTAGGACTGTTTTTTTAGTGTATAATAAGCGTATGAAACGAAATTTTGAATCAGTACAACGAATTGTTATAAAAATTGGGACAAGTTCTCTTGTCATGCCAAATGGCAAAATTAACCTTGAAAAAATTGATCAGCTAGCCTTTGTTATTTCTAGCTTAATGAATAAAGGAAAAGAAGTTGTTTTGGTATCATCTGGTGCCATGGGATTTGGTCTTAATGTCTTGAATATGGACAAACGTCCAACTGAGATTGCACGTCAACAGGCGGTGTCAAGTGTTGGACAGGTTGCTATGATGAGCCTCTACTCACAAATCTTTTCACATTATCAAACAGAAGTCAGTCAGCTTTTGATTACACGTGATGTTATCGAATATCCAGAAAGTTTGACAAACTTCACCAACGCTTTTGAAACTCTTCTTTCAATGGGAATTGTTCCAATCGTTAATGAAAATGATGCTATCAGCGTTGATGAAATGGATCACGCAACAAAATTTGGTGATAATGACCGACTTTCTGCCATCGTTGCTAAAGTGACAAAAGCAGATTTGCTAATCATGTTATCAGATATTGATGGTCTTTATGATAAGAATCCAAATGTTTATGAAGATGCTAAACTTCGTGAACATGTTACTGAAATTACTGATGAAATTATTAAGTCAGCTGGCGGTGCCGGTAGTAAATTTGGTACTGGTGGCATGCTTAGCAAGATTAAGAGTGCTCAAATGATTTTTGATAATAACAGTCAGATGATTTTAATGAATGGTGCAAATCCACGTGATATTTTACGTGCTCTTGAAGGTGCTAATATCGGAACATGGTTTTCACAGTCTAAGTAATAAAGGAGGCTTGAAATGAGCTATATTGATGAACTAGGTAAAAATGCAAAAACAGCTTCTCAAAGTTTGGTAAAGCTTGGGACAGCAGAGAAAAATAAAATCTTGGCTCAAGTAGCGGACGCTTTGCTTGCTGAAACAGATTTTATCTTGCAAGAAAATGCACGTGATGTGGCAAAAGCGCAAGAAAATGGCATTTCACCAGTTATGGTGGATCGCTTGCGCCTAGATGCTGGCCGCATTGAAGGTATTGTCGAAGGTGTTCGTCAAGTAGCTGATCTTCAAGACCCAATTGGACAAGTTGTTCGTGGCTATACGAATCTAGATGGCTTAAAAATTGTTCAAAAACGTGTGCCATTAGGTGTCATTGCTATGATTTTTGAAAGTCGTCCAAATGTCTCTGTCGATGCTTTTAGCCTTGCTTTCAAAACAAGTAATGCCATTATTTTACGTGGTGGTCGTGATGCCATTCATTCAAATACTGCTCTTGTAACAGTTATCAGAAAAGCTCTAGCTGAGGAAGGAATTGACCAAAATGTGGTTCAATTAGTCGAAGATACTAGCCACGCTGTTGCTGAAGAGTTGATGCAAGCTGTCGATTATGTTGATGTTTTGATTCCACGCGGTGGTGCTCGCTTGATTCAAACAGTTAAGGAAAAATCTAAAGTTCCTGTTATTGAAACAGGTGTCGGAAATGTTCACATTTATGTTGATGATTCAGCAGATCTTGATATGGCAACTAAGATTGTAATCAATGCTAAAACACAACGTCCAAGTGTTTGTAATGCAGCAGAAAGTTTGCTAGTGCATAAAGATGTCGCAGGAATTTTCTTACCACAATTAGAAGAAGCGATTAATAAGGTTCATGCGGTTGAGTTCCGAGCTGATGAGAGAGCACTAGCCATTTTCAAAAATGCAGTAGCTGCAACGGTAGATGATTACGCAACTGAGTTTTTAGATTACGTCATGTCTGTTAAGGTTGTTGATTCGCTTGATGAGGCTATTGACTGGGTAAATCATTATACAACACACCACTCTGAAGCTATTGTGACAAAAGATTTGGAACATGCTGAGCGTTTCCAAGATGAAGTGGATGCAGCGGCAGTTTACGTTAATGCGTCAACACGTTTTACGGATGGATTTGTCTTTGGTCTAGGTGCTGAAATTGGGATTTCAACACAAAAAATGCATGCGCGTGGCCCAATGGGCTTGGAAGCTTTAACTAGTACAAAATTTTATATTAATGGTAGAGGACAAGTTAGAGAATAAGCTGATTTTCTAATAAGGCTATTTTCAAGTGGCTGATAGTCTATATAAATTCAAATAATTACCAAGTATCTCAATTATGGGATACTTGGTTTTTCTATTTCTCCCTATCTTTTAAGGAAGAATCTTTCTATTTGTGTTATAATGAAAGGTATGACAAAAGACTTTCATCATATTACAGTACTTCTACATGAAACCGTTGATATGCTTGATATCAAGCCAGATGGAATCTATGTAGATGCAACGCTAGGAGGAGCAGGACACAGTGAATATCTCCTCTCTAAGCTTGGCCCGAATGGTCATCTTTATGCTTTTGACCAAGACCAGACGGCTATTGATAATGCACAAATTCGACTAAAAGATTATATTGAAAAAGGACAAGTCACTTTTATCAAGGACAACTTCCGAAATCTTGCTTCAAATTTAGCAATGCATGGAGTAACTGAGATTGACGGTATTTTATATGACCTTGGAGTGTCAAGTCCGCAACTAGATGAACGTGAGCGTGGTTTTTCATACAAGAAAGACGCTCCGTTAGATATGCGTATGAATCGTGAGCAAGATTTGACAGCTTACGATGTGGTAAATACATACGACTACCATGATTTAGTGCGCATTTTTTACAAATACGGTGAGGACAAGTTTTCTAAGCAAATTGCTCGCAAAATTGAGCAGGCTAGACAAGTTAAACCGATTGAAACAACAACTGAATTAGCAGAAATTATTAAATCAGCTAAGCCTGCTAAAGAACTTAAGAAGAAAGGTCATCCTGCTAAGCAGATTTTCCAAGCTATTCGAATCGAAGTTAATGACGAGCTTGGGGCAGCTGATGAGTCTATCCAACAAGCTATTGATTTGTTAGCAGTGGATGGTCGCATTTCTGTGATTACCTTCCATTCTCTTGAGGATCGTTTGACAAAACAATTGTTCAAAGAAGCATCAACAGTTGAGGTTCCAAAAGGTTTGCCATTTATTCCAGATGACATGCAACCAAAACTTGCTTTAGTCAATCGCAAACCAATTTTGCCTAGTCAAGAAGAATTAGAAGCCAACAATCGTTCACATTCTGCCAAGTTACGTGTGGCTAGAAAGGTTCGTAAGTAATGACTGAAAAACACCGTAATGAAGCCATTGCTAAGGCTCTTAAACGTCGTATTCGAAAATTTTCACGCATTGAAAAAGCTTTTTATGGTTCAATTATTTTAACGGCTATTACCATGGCGATTAGTATTATTTACCTTCAAAGCCGTAATCTTCAAGTACAACAGCAAATCACTGATTTAAATAGTCAGATTACTGAAGTACAGACAAATTACGACAATGCTAAACAAGAGGTTAACGAACTGTCAAGTCGTGACCGTGTTGAGCAAATTGCACAAAATGCTGGTTTAACAAGCCAACAGGATAATATTAAACAGGTGGAGTAGTCTATGAAAAAATTAATGAATCGTTTTTTAGACTATGTGGTAAAGGACAGACGCACACCCGATAAGAATCGCGAGCGTGTTGGTCAAAATCTGATGATTTTGGCAGTCTTCCTTTTCTTTGTGTTTATTATCAATTTCGCGATTATTGTGGGAACAGATACCAAGTTTGGTCATAATCTATCTAAAGAAGCCTCAGATGTTTACCAACAAACAGTGACGGTTCAAGCCAAACGTGGTACGATTTATGACCGTAATGGTGTTGCACTGGCTGAGGATTCGACAACTTATAGTGTTTATGCTATTATTTCGAAATCTTATGTGTCAACAACGGGTGAAAAACTCTATGTTAAAAAATCTCAATACGATAAAGTTGCTGAGATTTTGAATGCCCAAATCGGTATTGATAAAGACGAAGTCTTAAAACAATTGAATCAAAGTGGGCTTTTCCAAGTGTCATTTGGAAGTTCAGGGTCTGGTTTATCATACAGTAAGAAATCAGAAATTGAAACAGCTATGAAGGACGCTGGAATTAAGGGAATTGGATTTGAATCAACACCTGGACGTATGTATCCAAATGGTGTCTTTGCTTCGCAATTCTTAGGACTTGCCCAATTAAAAGAAAATAAAGATGGTAAAACATCAAGTCTTGTCGGAACCTCAGGTTTAGAAGCTTCTTTAGATGATGTTCTATCAGGGACAGACGGAAAAGTCACTTATCAAAAAGATAAAAATGGTAACTTATTATTAGGAACTGAAACAACTGTAAAACGAGCTGTTGATGGGAAAGATGTTTATACAACACTTTCTGAGCCATTACAATCTTATCTTGAGTCACAAATGGATATTTTCCAAAATGATGCTCAAGGTAAATATGCCAGTGCGACAGTGGTTAATGCTAAGACAGGAGAAATCTTAGCAACGACACAACGTCCAACTTATAATGCACAGACAATGGAAGGTTATAATGAAGATAACCTAAAAACATGGAATACCCTTCTATATCAAAGTTATTATGAACCAGGGTCAACCATGAAAGTAATGACACTTGCCTCAGCTATCGATGATGGTATTTTTACGCCAAATGAAGTGATTTCAACAATCAACGGTATTACAGTTGCTGATACAAAAATCAATGACTGGAACGTCAACGAAGGTAACACTTCTGTTCAATATATGACGTATGCCCAAGGGTTTGCTTGGTCAAGTAACGTTGCTATGACAAGTCTTGAACAAAAAATGGGTAATGACAAATGGCTAAACTATTTGTCTAAGTTTAAATTTGGTTACCCAACACGTTTTGGAATGGTTAATGAAGGTAGCGGTTTGTTGCCATCAGACAATGAAGTAACCATTGCTATGAGTGCATTTGGACAAGGTATTGGTGTGACGCAAGTTCAAATGTTGCGTGCCTTTACTGCGATTTCTAATAAAGGTGTCATGCTTGAACCACAATTTATTAGTCAAATCTACGATCCAAATAATAATACAGCCCGTAAAGCGTCAGCTGAAGTCTCTGGTAAACCTGTCTCAGAAAATGCTGCTAATCAAACACTTGATTACATGGTAACGGTTGGTACAGATTCACAATTTGGTACTTTGTATGATAACACAGAAGGAGCACCGGTTATCCAAGTTGGTGATTACTCAGTCGCTGTCAAATCAGGTACTGCCCAAATTGCGGCACCTGCCGATCAAGGTGGAGGCTATTTGACAGGTGACAATGATTACATCAACTCAGTTGTTGCCATGGTGCCATCAGATGATCCTGATTTCATCATGTACGTCACTCTTCAACAACCCACAACAAATTTCAAACGTAATTTCTGGAAAGATGTTGTAAACCCAGTACTTGAACGTGCTATGATGATTAAAGATACTTTGACAAGTACAGCTGTGACTGGTACTGATACAGAAACAAAATATCAATTAAAAGATTATATCGGAAAAGCACCTGGTGATACCGCTCAGGAACTTCGTAATAATCTTGTTCAACCAGTTGTTGTTGGGTCAGGTAATAAAATTAAGAAAATATCTAAAAAAGTCGGAAGTAACCTTTCACAAAATGAACAAGTGCTTCTTTGGACAGGAAAATTAAAAACAATGCCTGACATGTATGGTTGGACGAAAGAAAATGTTGAAAAATTTTCTAAGTGGACTGGAATCAAAGTGACTTTTAAAGGTTCTGGTTCTAAGGTAACTAAGCAAAGTGTCGATTCTGAAAAAGATATTGACCACGTCAAAAAAATTAAAATTACTCTAGGAGACTAAACTAAAATGTTTTTAAGTTTAATTGCAGGTATTGTTGCATTTGTATTGACAGTATTTGCTATGCCGCATTTTATTCGTATTTACCAATTGAAAAAAATTGGTGGACAACAAATGCACGAGGATGTCAAACAACATTTGGCTAAAGCTGGAACACCAACAATGGGTGGAACAGTCTTTCTAACAGTAGCCATTCTTGTTAGTCTTGTCTTTAGTTTCTTTATTGCAAGACAAGCTGGTGCTTCAATGGGAGCTATAGCAGGAATTCTTTTGGTTGTTTTGATTTATGGAGTTATTGGATTTCTCGATGATTTCTTGAAAATCTTTAAACAAGTTAACGAAGGGTTGACCCCATGGCAAAAAATGAGCTTGCAAATTATTGCTGGTTTGATTTTCTACTTTGTTCATGTTCGTCCAAGTGGTACTGATGATTTGAACGTTTTTGGTATTGATATTCACCTTGGCGTTCTTTATGTGCTTTTCGTTCTTTTCTGGATTGTCGGATTTTCAAATGCTGTTAACTTGACTGATGGTATTGATGGTCTTGCTTCAATTTCAGTCGCGATTAGTTTAGTAGCCTACAGTGTTATTGCTTTTGTTCAAAAACAATACGATGTACTTTTGATTGCTGTTACTATGATTGGTGCTTTGTTTGGTTTCTTTGTTTTCAACCATAAACCGGCTAAAGTCTTTATGGGTGATGTGGGAAGTTTATCTCTTGGTGCCATGCTTGCAACAATTTCAATTGCCCTTCGTCAAGAATGGACATTATTAATCATTGGATTTGTGTATGTTTTTGAAACAGCTTCAGTCATGCTTCAAGTATCTTACTTCAAATACACTAAGAAAAAATATGGTGAAGGTCGTCGTATCTTCCGTATGACACCATTCCATCATCATTTGGAGCTTGGTGGTTTGTCAGGGAAATCAGACAAATGGTCTGAATGGAAAGTTGATGCTTTCTTGTGGAGCGTTGGTGCTATTGCAAGTATCATCACATTAATTGCACTTTATGCCTTTTAATCAATAACAGCGAGTTGAGGTTTCTCAACTCGTTTTTTATTTAAAGCGCATAGTACTTTGCTTTAATCCCCCTATTAATGATATAATGGAAGGGAATGAATAAATTCCCCTGGTTACTTTTACTAGGGATTAAACGATAAGTAGATATAGAGAAATTTTCAAGTTCATCTTGATGAGATAAGAAATTGAGGTAAAACATGTCTTTTAACGATTTTAATTTTAAGCCCTACATCCGTGAGGCACTCGCAGAGCTTAAATTCAAAAATCCGACAGAAGTGCAACAAAAATTGATTCCTGTTGTACGTTCAGGTCGTGATTTGGTAGGTGAATCTAAAACAGGTTCAGGGAAAACACACACTTTCTTGTTACCTATCTTTGAAAAATTAGATGAAAATAGTGATAATGTTCAAGTAGTTATCACAGCGCCAAGCCGTGAATTAGCGACACAAATTTATCAAGCTACAAAACAAATTGCTGATAAGTCTGAAACAGAAATCCGCGTGGCAAACTATGTCGGTGGAACTGATAAACTTCGCCAAATTGAAAAACTAAAATCATCTCAACCGCACATCGTTATTGGTACACCAGGTCGTATCTATGATTTGGTAAAATCAGGCGATTTAGAAATTTATAAAGCTCATACCTTTGTTGTTGATGAAGCTGATATGACGCTTGATATGGGATTCCTAGATACGGTTGATAAAATCGCTGGAACATTGCCAAAAGATGTTCAAATTTTGGTCTTTTCAGCAACTATCCCACAAAAACTTCAACCATTCTTGAAGAAATATTTGACAAATCCAGTCATGGAAAAAATCAAAACAACAACAGTTATCGCCGATACAATCGATAACTGGTTGGTGTCAACTAAGGGACGTGATAAAAATGCACAAATTTTAGAAATCACAAAAGCCCTTAACCCATACCTTGCCATGATTTTTGTTAACACTAAAGAACGTGCTGATGAATTGCACAGTTACCTCGCATCAAATGGTTTGAAAGTGGCAAAAATCCACGGTGGTATTCCGCCACGTGAACGTAAACGTATAATGAACCAAATCAAAAAATTGTCTTACGAGTATATCGTAGCAACAGATTTGGCAGCGCGTGGAATTGATATTGAAGGTGTTAGCCATGTTATTAATGATGCTATTCCGCAAGATTTGTCATTCTTTGTTCACCGTGTTGGACGTACAGGACGTAATGGTTTGAATGGTATTGCGATTACTTTGTACCAACCAAGTGATGATTCAGATATTCGTGAACTTGAAAAACTAGGTATTAAATTTGTGCCGAAAATGCTTAAAAACGGTGAATTCCAAGATACCTATGATCGTGATCGCCGCGCTAACCGTGAAAAATCATATCAAAAACTAGATACAGAAATGATTGGTTTGGTTAAGAAGAAAAAGAAAAAAATCAAACCTGGTTATAAGAAAAAAATTCAATGGAAAGTTGATGAAAAACGTAAACGCGAACGCCGTGCAGCTAACCGTGCTAAAGGTCGTGCAGAACGTAAAGCTAGAAAACAAACGTTCTAAGATGAGAAGTAGTCTGAAACAAAAGTTTCGGACTATTTTTTATGCTTTTTTTAATGATTAGGGTATAATTGTCAAAAATAGAATCCCCCAGAAATTTGGCTTGTTGCAGTTCTGTCAAGAAATAGGATTTATGCCTTGATAGTTTTTCTTTATCGAGTCTATAGAAAATATATATTGGGAATGTCATGTTAAGTTTGGTAGACTGTAACAAAGATGATTAGAAGAGAGGACATTTAGATGAAATTGAAGAGATTATTGACTGTGACTTTCTTAGCAGCTACAGCTATTACTTTAGCAGCTTGCTCAAATCAAACACAATCTGGTGGAAAAACAGTTGTAAAAGTGGCAACTGACTCAGATACAGCACCATTTACTTATAAAGAAAATAATACCTTTAAAGGTTATGATATTGACGTGGTTAAAGCCATTTTCAAGGACTCTAAGAAATATAAAGTAGAATTTGTGACAACGGCCTTTGACTCTATTTTGACAGGGGTTGATGCCGATCGTTATCAAATTGCCGCAAATGATTTTAATTATAATGAAGAACGAGCTCAAAAATACCTTTTCTCAGACCCAATTTCACACTCAAATTATGCTATTACGAGTGCTGAAGGAACAAGCTATGATAGTTTAGATGATTTATCAGGTAAAAAAACTGAAGTGATTTCAGGTTCTAATTATGCCCAAGTTTTGGAAAAATGGAATAAAGAGAATCCTGATAAAGAGCCAATTAAGATCAAATATGCTGCAAGTTCAACTGGGCTAACAACACGTGTCCAACACATTGAAAATGGAACCATTGATTTTATCCTTTATGATGCGATTTCATCAAATTATCTGATTGAAGATCAAGGTTTCAATTTGACCGTGACAAATGTGAAAGATCAAATTGGTGGTGAAAATGATGGTTTGGAATACCTTTTATTTGCTGATACAAGTGAAGGAAAAGAGTTACAAAAATTTGTCAACAACCGTATCAAGGTACTAAAAAAAGATGGAACATTAGCTGAATTGAGTCAAACTTATTTTGGCGGTGATTTTGTTTCATCTGTTAAATAATAGAAGGAGTTTACATGTCTTTAACAACGATTGCAACTGGCTTATCTTGGTATGACAAGCTGGTTGAGAAAATACCTGAAGGTCAGTTATTTAGTTGGCGAGCAGTGTTTGATGCCATTCCCGATTTGATTGGGCGCTTGCCAATAACTTTGGGTTTGACCTTAGCAGGTGCTTTATTTGGTTTGATTTTAGCTTTGGTATTTGCGATTGTGAAGATTAATCGCACTAAGGTTTTGTATCCCATTCAAGCTGTCTTTGTCAGCTTTTTACGTGGAACACCAATTTTAGTTCAACTCATGTTAACTTATTATGGGATTCCACTCTTTCTAAAATTTCTCAAATTAAAATATGGCTTTGATTGGAATATTAATGCCATTCCAGCTTCAGTATTTGCAATTACTGCTTTTGCCTTTAATGAAGCAGCTTATACAAGTGAAACGATTCGTGCAGCTATTCAAGCTGTTAATGTTGGTGAAATTGAAGCAGCACGTAGTCTTGGAATGACCACTTTTCAAGTTTACCGTCGAGTCATTATTCCAAATGCGGCAGTCATTGCAACCCCAACTTTGATTAATAGTTTGATTGGTTTGACGAAAGGAACGTCGCTAGCTTTCAATGCGGGGATTGTTGAAATGTTTGCCCAAGCACAAATTTTGGGTGGATCAGATTACCGTTATTTTGAACGTTACATTTCTGTCGCCCTTGTTTATTGGGTTATTAGTATTATTATTGAGCAAATTGGCCGTTTAATTGAAAAGAAAATGGCTATTGATACACCGCAAGTTAATCAAGATACCGTAACAGGAGAGATTCGCTAATGATTAAGATTACAAATTTAACAAAAGCATTCTCTAATCAGAAAGTTTTAGATGGGCTAGATGTTGCAATTGAAAAGGGTGAAGTACTTGCTCTTGTTGGTGCATCTGGAGCTGGGAAATCAACATTTTTGCGAAGCTTGAATTATTTGGAGCAAGCTGATTATGGTAGTATTACTATTGATGATTTTAAGGTTGATTTCCAAAATATCTCAAAAGAAGAAGTGCTTGAACTTCGCCGAAAACTAGCTATGGTTTTTCAGCAATTTAATCTTTTTGAACGTCGTACAGCACTTGAAAACGTCAAAGAAGGATTAAAGGTTGTCAAAAAATTACCAGATACTGAGGCTACAAAGATTGCTAAAGAAGAGCTAGCAAAAGTCGGACTTTCTGATCGTGAGAACCATTATCCACGACATTTGTCGGGTGGACAAAAACAACGTGTTGCTTTGGCGCGGGCCTTGGCCATGAAACCAGATGTCCTTTTACTTGATGAGCCAACCTCTGCGCTTGATCCGGAATTAGTTGGAGAAGTTGAAAAATCGATTGCTGATGCCGCTAAAGCTGGTCAAACAATGATTTTGGTTAGTCATGATATGAACTTTGTTTATCAAGTAGCGGATAAAGTTCTCTTTTTGGACAAGGGACGTATTCTTGAAGCTGGGACACCAGAAGAAATTTTTAAGCATCCTAAGGAAGCAAGAACTAAAGAATTCTTTGCAAATTATACAAAAACGTATATTTAAGCAGACAGATTTGATATAATAAGAGCTGAAAGTTTTTTTCAGCTTTTTTAGAGCAATAGAATACTAGTGCAGGGTGAAATATGTTTTTAGAAATTTTTAGTCTCTATATTCAGGGATTACTTTTATCAATTATCAGTGTTTTGTTAGTTGGTGTGATTTGGAATTTTTGGCGAGCTAGTCGTAAGTATGATAAAACCGCCAAAGAACGCCAAGCTTTTTTGTATGATATTTTGATGATATCTATTATGGTAATTCCAATTCTTTCATTTGCTTTTATGGCTATCTTATTGATGTTTAAAGCATAATAATTGCCTTTTAGTAACGAGATTGATAGAATAGAAAAATAATCAATAAGACGAGGTAAAAAAATAATGTACGATACACTAATTATAGGTTCAGGTCCTGCCGGTATGACTGCAGGGCTTTATGCCGCGCGTGCTAACTTAAAAGTTGGTATTATTGAACAAGGAGCTCCTGGTGGGCAAATGAATAATACCTCAGAAATTGAAAACTACCCAGGTTACGATCACATTTCTGGACCAGAATTGTCAATGAAAATGCATGCTCCGCTTGAAAAATTTGGTGTTGAAAATATCTACGGTATTGTAAAAAGTATCGAAGATGCTGGCGATGTTAAGCGCGTCATCACTGAAGATGCTACTTATGAAGCTAAGACAATTATTTTGGCGACTGGTGCTAAAAACCGTGCCCTTGGCGTAGCTGGTGAAGAAGAGTACACTAGCCGCGGAGTTTCATACTGCGCCGTTTGTGATGGTGCATTTTTCCGTAACCAAGATTTATTGGTTGTCGGTGGTGGTGATTCAGCAGTAGAAGAAGCTGGATATTTGACACAATTTGCAAAATCAGTAACTATTATTCACCGTCGTGATGAATTGCGTGCCCAAAAAATCTTGCAAGAACGTGCTTTTGCCAACGAAAAAATCAACTTCATCTGGGATTCTGTTGTCAAAGAAATCAAAGGAAATGATATTAAGGTTTCAGGTGTTGTTGTAGAAAACGTTAAAACTGGTGAAATCAGTGAGCACGACTTTGGTGGAATCTTCATCTATGTTGGGGTTGACCCAGTTTCAAAAATGGTGGAAAATCTTGGCATCACAGATGAGGCAGGCTGGGTTATTACAGATGAGCATATGAGAACTTCTATTCCTGGTATCTTTGCCGTCGGTGATGTTCGTAAAAAAGAACTTCGCCAAATTACCACAGCTGTTGGTGATGGAGCTATTGCAGGGCAAGGTGTTTACCAATATATCGAAAATATGAAATAATTACAGACAGTCTGAGATGATAATCTCGGACTTTTTTAGTTATTAGCTAAGTTAGAAAGATGAAAATACTTTTTGAAAATCAGATTTTTTTCAAATCTTTGCGCAAAACCTCACAAAGTTTTAGCCAGTCTCTCGTAATTGTGCTATAATATGGGGGATAATTAATCTTTTGGCAATACTAGCAGAGGTTGTTTGAAACCAGATATGATAAGACTAGTATTAGGCCAATAATCTTAAAAAGGGGATACCACATGTATCAAGATGATAGTTTAACTCTCCACACAGATTTGTATCAAATCAATATGATGCAAGTTTATTTCGATAAAGGCATTCACAACCGTAAAGCGGTTTTTGAAGTCTTTTTCCGTAAAGAACCATTTTCAAATGGCTATGCTGTTTTTGCTGGTTTGCAACGTATGGTAGAATACCTCAAAAATCTTCGCTTTACAGAAACAGATATTGCCTATTTAGAAGAATTAGGTTATCCAGCTGATTTTATTGCTTACTTAAAAGATTTTAAATTAGAATTAAGCATCCGTTCTGCCCAAGAAGGAGATGTAGTTTTTGCCAATGAACCAATTGTTCAAGTTGAAGGACCACTTGCTCAATGTCAATTGGTTGAAACAGCTTTGCTTAACATCGTAAACTTCCAAACGTTGATTGCCACAAAAGCTGCTCGTATTCGTTCAGTTATTAATGACGAACCATTGCTCGAATTTGGTAGCCGTCGTGCCCAAGAAATGGATGCAGCAATTTGGGGAACACGTGCTGCTGTAATCGGTGGTGCTAATGCCACATCAAATGTTCGTGCTGGTAAAATGTTTGATATTCCAGTGTCAGGAACACATGCACATGCTCTTGTTCAGGCTTACGGTGATGACTATGAAGCCTTCATGGCTTACGCAGGCACTCACAAAGATTGCGTCTTTTTGGTTGATACTTATGATACACTTCGTTTGGGTGTTCCAGCAGCTATTCGTGTAGCCAATGAACTTGGCGACAAGATTAACTTCCTTGGAGTTCGTATCGACTCTGGTGATATGGCTTACTTGTCTAAAAAAATCCGCGAACAATTGGATGCTGCAGGTTACCCAGATGCTAAAATTTACGCTTCAAATGATTTGGATGAAAATACCATTCTTAACCTTAAAATGCAAAAAGCCAAAATTGACGTTTGGGGTGTTGGTACGAAACTTATCACGGCTTATGACCAACCAGCTCTTGGTGCTGTTTACAAAATTGTCTCAATCGAAGATGAAAACGGTGTAATGCAAGACACTATCAAATTGTCTAACAACGCTGAAAAAGTGTCTACACCAGGTAAAAAACAAGTTTGGCGCATCACAAGTCGCGAAAGAAATAAAACAGAAGGTGACTACATCACTTTCACTGATACAGATGTTAACCAACTTGATGAAGTTTACATGTTCCACCCAACATACACTTATATCAATAAAACAGTAAAAGATTTTGAAGCTGTTCCTCTCCTTGTTGATATCTTTGATAAAGGTGAATTGGTTTACGATTTACCAACACTTGCTGAAATTCAAGACTACGCTCGTAAAGAATATGACAAACTTTGGGATGAGTACAAACGTCTACTTAATCCACAAGATTATCCAGTTGACTTGTCACAAGAAGTTTGGCAAAACAAAATGGATCTTATCGACCGTATTCGCAAAGAAGCTCAACAAAAAGGAGAAGTTAAGTAATGACATTACAAGAAAAAATCATTGCAGAATTGGGTGTTAAACCAAGTATTGACCCTAAAGAAGAAATCCGTGTGTCTGTTGATTTCTTGAAAGATTACATGAAAAAACATACCTTCCTTAAAAGTTATGTTCTTGGTATTTCAGGTGGCCAAGATTCTAGCTTGGCTGGTCGTTTGGCACAAATCGCTGTAGAAGAATTACGTGCTGAAACTGGTGATGACAGCTACAAATTTATTGCTGTTCGCTTGCCATATGGTGTTCAAGCTGACGAAGAAGATGCCCAACGTGCCTTAAAATTCATCAAACCAGATGTTAGTATTGCTGTCAATATTAAAGAAGCTGTTGATGGACAAGTTCACGAACTTGAAAAAGCTGGTATTGAGGTTTCTGACTTTAATAAAGGTAATATTAAAGCACGTCAACGTATGATTACACAATACGCAGTAGCAGGTGCCAATAGCGGTGCTGTTATCGGTACTGACCACGCTGCAGAAAACATTACTGGATTCTTTACAAAATTTGGGGATGGTGGTGCTGATGTGATTCCACTTTACCGTTTGAACAAACGTCAAGGGAAACAATTGTTAGCTGAACTGGGTGCAGATCCAGCTATCTACGAAAAAATTCCAACAGCTGATTTGGAAGAAAATCGTCCTGGTATCGCTGATGAAGTAGCACTAGGAGTTACTTACAATGATATTGATGATTACCTTGAAGGTAAAACAGTTTCACCAGAAGCACAAGCCAAAATCGAAAACTGGTGGAATAAAACAGAACACAAACGTCACCTACCAATTACAGTATTTGACGATTTCTGGAAATAATATTTCATTTTAAAGAGACCCTTGGGGTCTTTTTTTCTTATGCATTTAACATTAAAAGGTAGAATCTCTTGTAGGTGGAGTATTTGATGTTTGAATTCCCGACATAAGTTGTTATAAAAGTTTACACATTTTTTTGAAAGTTTCAAAAAGTTCTACAATTTCTCTTGAAAAATGCCTAATAAGCGCTATAATGGTTATTAGTTAAGTCGGGTTAAGTCAGAAAATATAACACAATTGCTTAATCCAAAGTATTAGGAGGAAATATGTCAGAATTATCATCAACATTTACTGATAAACTATTTGCTGACTTTCAAGCAGATAGCAAATTGCGTGCTGTTGAAAATGCTGTAACTCACAATGGTTTGTTAAAATCACTTGAAACTCGCCAAAGCGAAATGAAAAATGATCATGCTTTTTCAATTGATTTAACAAAAGATAAAGTTGCTAACCAAAAAGCATCTGGTCGTTGCTGGATGTTTGCCGCTCTTAACACATTCCGTCATAAAATGATCTCAGATCTTAACTTGGAAAACTTTGAACTTTCTCAAGCACACACATTCTTCTGGGACAAATATGAAAAATCAAACTGGTTCTTAGAACAAGTTATCGCAACTGCAGACCAAGAACTTGGTAGCCGTAAAGTAAAATTCTTGCTTGATGTTCCTCAACAAGATGGTGGTCAATGGGATATGGTCGTTGCTCTTTTTGAAAAATATGGTGTTGTGCCAAAAGCAGCTTATCCAGAATCAATTTCATCAAGCAATAGCCGTGAATTGAACCAATACCTTAACAAATTGTTGCGTCAAGATTCTCAAATCTTGCGTGAAGCGATTGCAGCAGGTGCTGATGACAAAGCTATTCAAGCTAAAAAAGAAGACCTTCTTCAAGAAATTTTCAATTTCTTGGCAATCAATCTTGGTTTGCCACCACGTACATTTGACTTTGCTTACCGTGATAAAGATAATAACTATCATTCAGATAAAAATATCACACCACAAGAATTCTTCAAAAAATACGTTGGTTTAGACCTTTCAGAATATGTTTCAGTTATCAATGCACCAACAGCTGATAAACCTTATGGTAAATCATATACTGTTGAAATGCTCGGTAATGTTGTTGGTAGCCGTGACGTTCGTTACATTAACCTTGATATGGAACGCTTTAAAGAATTGGCCATCGCTCAAATGCAAGCCGGTGAAACAGTTTGGTTTGGTTCTGATGTTGGTCAAATTTCAGACCGCCAAAAAGGTATCATGGCAACAAATGTTTACGACTTTGAAACAGCTATGGATATCAACTTCACACAAGATAAAGCAGGTCGTCTTGATTACAGCGAAAGCTTGATGACACACGCTATGGTCCTTACAGGTGTTGATTTGGATGAAAATGGAAAATCTCTTAAATGGAAAGTTGAAAACTCATGGGGAGATAAAGTTGGTAACAAAGGTTACTTTGTTGCTTCAGATGCTTGGATGGATGAATTCACATATCAAATCGTGGTACGTAAAGAATTCTTAACAGCAGAAGAACGTGCAGCTTATGAAGCAGAACCAATTGTTCTTGCACCTTGGGATCCAATGGGAGCTCTTGCTAGCAAATAATGAGATTATCTAAATACCAGAAGCATCAGTACTTCTGGTATTTTTTTATCATAAAAAAGCCTCCTCTTGATATCAAGAGGAGGCTTTTAAATTTTTAGTTGCTAGTTTCAGTATCGCTACCATTATTATCTGATGCATTTTCAGATGATTGGTTAAATTCTGTAGAAGAACTTTCTTCGCTAGATGATTGACTAGATGAAGATTCTTCTGAAGAGCTTGAGCCATAGATGTTACTATATACAGAGCTTGATGAAGCTGAGTAAGTGTAGTTACTTGAGCCACTTAGATAAGCATAGCCACCACTTGTGTAAACACCTTTAGGAATATCAAAGTCTTCGCTACCACTACCATATTTTTCATTTAGATAACTTTGCATAGCTTTGTAAACATCAGCTGCAACGTTGAGGCCATTACCGTAAATAGGTGTCATACGGTTTTTGTATCCTGTCCAAACAGCCATTGAATATTGTGGTGTATAACCAACAAACATTTCATCTGGCGCCATTGTTCCAACGACACTGTTGTAAATACCTGTTGATTCTTCGATTTCAGCAAGTTCGTCATCTGAGTAGTTAGATGTTCCTGTTTTACCTGCTTGGTAAATACCAGGAAGAGCAGCTCTAGTACCAGTACCATAAGTCAAGACAGTTTTCATCATTGAAGTCATCAAGTAAGCTGTTGATTCTTTCATAGCACGGCTACCAGAGGCGTCAAATGATTTGCTTGTACCATCGTTGAATTCAATTTTATTAACGTATTGAGGTTCGTAGTAGATTCCACCGTTAGCAAATGCGGCGTAAGCAGCAGCCATTTTTTCACTACTTGCTCCATATTTTTGGTTAGAATCACTTGTTGAACTTGAGATAGCATTTGAGTAGTAGAGTTGTGGATAGTAAATACCAAGACCTTCTAAGAATGACTTAGATTTATTTAAACCAACTGCTTCAAGGGCTTTAACCGCAGGAACGTTACGAGATTGTTGAATAGCGGTCTGGATTGTCATGCTACCGTAGTATTGACGGTCCCAGTTATAAACTTGAGTTGATGTACCAGGCCAGTAGTATTTATTATCGCTAGTAACAGCAGCGGTACTTGTGTAGATACCATTTTCAATCGCTGGAGCATAGTCAGTGATTGGTTTCATTGTAGAACCCCAGTCACGGTCAGTTAGGACGGCTTGGTTAGTTCCAAGTGAAACAGTTGTGTCTTGGTTACGTGATCCAAGTTGGGCAATAACTTTACCAGTGTTGACGTCAACAACTGTTGAGGCAACTTGGAGGTCAGTATCAGGGTAGTATACGTATGAGTCAGTATTGTAAATATCCCATAGATATTTTTGAGCTTCAGTATCAACGTTTGTGTAAACTTTTAGCCCAGCTGAGTAGATATCTTGGCCAGTTTTATTGCTGACTTCTTGGATAACTTCTTTAATGTAGTTATCAAAATATGGTTCGTAGCTTGTTGATTCTGTCAGTGTTTGTAGACCATCTGTAACAGGAGTAGCAAGTGCTGCCTTATACTCAGATTTAGTGATGTTACCATCTTCGTACATTTCAGCTAGAACAGTATTACGACGGTTTTGGGCAGCGTCAGGATTTGTATATGGGTCGTATTGACTAGGAGCTTGAGGAATACCAGCAAGCAAAGCCAATTGAGCAATAGACAAATCTTTCAAATCTTTACCGTAGTAAGATTTAGCAGCTGTTAGCATACCATAGTTACCATTTCCCATGTACACTTTGTTAATGTAGAAAGTTAGAATTTCTTCTTTAGTGTACTTACGTTCCATTTGAAGGGCAAGCCAAGCTTCTTGAGCTTTACGTTTCAAGGTTTGGTCAGATTCTTTTGTTGAGAAGTAAGCTAACTTGATTAATTGTTGGTCAAGTGTTGAACCACCTTGAGTGCTAGAGCTTGTGAAGTTATTTAAAGCTGCACCAAGAATACGATAAACATCAATACCACGGTGTTTGAAGAAGCGTTTATCTTCGATAGATGTAACAGCATTAACCAAGTTTAAAGGAATGCTATTAGCTGATACGCTTTCGCGTTTTTCAGAACCCAAGTCAGCAATCAATGAGCCATTAGCATCATAGATAAGACTTGAATTAGTAGATGAGAGTTTGCTAGCTGTTAGTTTTGGTGTGCTGCTGACATAAAATGCAAAGATTGAGCCACCAATTAAGAAACCAGCAACAACTAAAGCCATCATTGTGATTAGACCGTATTTTAACACCTTAAGAGCAGTATCTTTAGATGCAGGATTACTTGTTCGTCTTTGTTTTGTTGTTTTCTTTTTAATTGTGATCACCGCCTAAAATTTTTTGATCGATAATATCCAAATAAGGAACTTGAGGGAGTGAACTTGTTGTCACCATATACCCATTTTTTCTGATATAATCAAGTGGCATGGATTTGGTGCCGAGGTTGATTTGGTAAAAGTCTACTAGAGCGCTAGCAGGTAAAAAATAAGTTTCCTTAAGTGTTGAAAAGTGAAGTAGTACAAAGCAGATGCCATCTTGCTTTAAGACATGTTCCATATGCTCAATTTGGTGAGCGTGAAAGTTTTTCAAAGGCATAGATGTCTTTTGTCGCGTTTCTTTCGCTTCAAAGTCAATGTAGCGTCCTTTATAGACACCAGAATAATCGGTCGTTGATGCTTGGCGAAAGTATGCTTCTACAATTTTGGCACGGCTTCTTTTTGGATAATCAACTTTTACAATTTGAATTGGGGTTGGTTTTTTGTGAACAACAGCAATATCACGAGATAAGTAGTAATTATTGGTTTCATTGATTGCTGCTTCAAAACTCATCCCACGATTAGCAAAATTAATCGTTGATTTTGTTGTCTTTCTAGAAGCTGGGACTGCTTGTTTTCGAATAAGATGATGAGGGTAATTAACCATAAAACTCCTAACATTCATGCTTAAGTCAATATAAGCACTACTATTATAACATATTTTTAGAAAGGAAGCAGGATATGACTTCAATTCTCGTCACGGGTTATAAGAGTTTTGAACTTGGTATTTTTCAAGAAAAGGACGAGCGAATCAAGGTGATTAAAAAAGCAATTAGGCATGATTTCATTCGCTATTTTGATGAAGGTGTTGACTGGTTAATTTTTATGGGAAACCTTGGATTTGAATATTGGGCATTACAGGTTGCAAAAGAGCTGCAAGAGGAGTATGATTTTAATATTGCAACGATTTTTACCTTTGCAAATCATGGCCATAACTGGAATGAGACTAATCAGATTAAATTAAGTGAGTTTAAACAGGTGGACTTTGTTAAATACTCTTATCAGGAATATGAAAATCCAAGCCAGTTTCGAAATTATAACCAATTCTTAGTAGATAATACGGATGGTGCTTATTTGTTTTATGATCCTGAAAATGAAACAAATTTGAAATATTTAGCACAGGTCATGCAAGAAAAAGATGACTATCCAATCCAGTTTTTGACCTTTGATCGTCTTAATGAATTTCTTGAAGATTGGTAATCAATTTTTAATGATCTTTTAAAAGTAAATGCTTGATTTTTCATTAAATTTTCTGTAACATATATCTTGATATGACGTTTTCATATTCTAAGGTTAACTAGAATAGTTTTGTTTGGAGAGAGATAGAATGGCAAGTATTATTTATAGTCCTAAGGACATTTTTGAACAAGAATTCAAAACCAGCATGCGTGGTTACGATAAAAAAGAAGTAGACGAGTTCCTTGATGATGTTATTAAAGATTACGAGAGCTATATTTCTCAAGTTCAAGAACTACGTGCTGAAAATGAAAAATTAAAAGAAGAATTGGCTGCTAAACCAAAAGCAGCTCCAGCGACTTCTTATGTTGCTCCGCAAGCAGAACACGCACGTGTTGCTCAAACAGCAACAAACTTCGATATTTTGAAACGTATCAGTCGTTTGGAAAAAGAAGTGTTTGGTAAACAAATCACTGAATAATAGCTTTTCTATTCATTATTAACGAAGTTGTTAGATGAATTTGTATATTACTTATCTTTATTTATGGAGGTAAGAAAGATAAATTGCAATTTTTGGATAATCGCGTGGTATTCTAATACCATGAGGAAAGTCCATGCTAGCACTGGCTGTGATGCCAGTAGTGTTTGTGCTAGGTTAATTAATAAGCCTAGGGACATCTTTTGATGTTACGGCGAGTGAAAAGGCTAAGTCTTTGATATGCCCAAATAGCTCTGAAAAGTGCCACAGTGACGTAGTTCCTGAGGAAACTTAGGAAGTGGAACGCGGTAAACCCCTCAAGCTAGCAACCCAAACTTTGGTAGGGGCACGGGATAGTAGGAATCCGAACGATCTATCCTGACTGGAAACAGTAGACAGATGATTATCGAAGGAGATAAGACCTAGTTATCTCTGGAACAAAACATGGCTTATAGAAAATTGCATATAGGTATCTAGCTAGCTTAGGCTAGCTTTTATTTTTGCTGTATTTTAATACTAAGATAATTCTTGGTTTGGTATTTGAAAATTAATCGATTTTTACTAGCTATATGCTAGTAAAACGTGTTAAACTTATAGATAAGTATTTTGATGAAATAGGAATGTGTGAATGAAAAAAACATTTAATTTAGTAGCAACTGCAGCTGCAGGACTTGAGGCTGTTGTTGGGCGTGAAATCCGTGATTTAGGGATTGATTGCCAAGTTGAAAATGGTAAAGTACGTTTTCAAGGAGATGTAAGAACGATTATTACGACAAATCTTTGGTTACGTGCAGCAGACCGTGTCAAAATTATTGTTGGTGAATTTCCAGCGCGTACCTTTGAGGAATTATTCCAAGGAGTTTATAAATTAGATTGGGAAAATTATTTGCCATTAGGTGCCAAATTTCCAATTTCAAAAGCTAAATGTGTGAGATCTAAATTGCACAATGAGCCAAGTGTTCAGGCAATTAGTAAAAAAGCTGTTGTCAAAAAACTTCAAAAAGTTTACCATCGTCCAGATGGTGTTCCATTGCAAGAAAATGGTGCTGAGTTCAGAATTGAAGTTTCAATTTTGAAAGATAAAGCAACGGTCATGATTGATACAACAGGAGCTAGTCTCTTTAAACGCGGTTACCGTGTGGAAAAAGGTGGCGCTCCGATTAAAGAAAATATGGCAGCTGCCATTATTGAATTGTCAAACTGGTATCCAGATAAACCATTTATCGATCCAACATGTGGTTCAGGAACGTTCTGTATTGAAGCAGCTATGATTGGGATGAACATTGCTCCTGGTTTTAATCGAGACTTTGCTTTTGAAGAATGGAATTGGGTTGACGCTGATTTGGTTCAACAAGTTCGCGACGAAGCTGAAGAAAAAGCTAATTATGATATTGAACTTGACATTTCAGGATTTGATATTGATGGTCGCATGATTGAAATTGCCAAGAAAAATGCTGAAGAAGCAGGACTTGGAGATATCATCAAATTGAAACAAATGCGTCTTCAAGATTTAAAAACTGATAAAATCAATGGTGTTATCATTTCTAACCCACCCTATGGTGAACGATTGCTTGATGACAAAGCTGTTGACATCTTGTATAATGAAATGGGACAGACTTTTGCACCATTGAAAACATGGAGTAAATTTATTCTGACCAGCGATGAACAGTTCGAACGAAAATACGGGTCACAAGCTGATAAAAAACGTAAATTATACAATGGTACGCTTAGAGTTGATTTGTACCAATTTTACGGTGAACGTGTTAAACGCTCTGCTATCACGCAAGCAAAAGAAAAGTAAGGAAAAGTGCGCTTAACAAGCTTAGTTAGGCAGTTGAAATTTTAATTAGAGAGGTGACCAAAACGTGTCAGAAAAAAAAGACATGCCGTCTTCTGAAGAACAAGATGGGCTTAATTTGCAAGATGTTAAAAATCTAACCATTGAAGAAGCTGTTCGAAAAGATTCTGAAATGAAAGCTGGAATTACTGAGTCTGATGGCGTTTTAGATAAGTATATTAAACAGCACCGAGACGAAGTAACATCACAAAAATTTGAAACAAAGCTATCTGATTTTGATGATTTAGATACAAAAGCTTTGGATAACTTTATTAAAAAACAACGCGAAGAACTTGTTAATAGTGGTATTGTTGGCAAAGAAGTTTTTGAGGAAGCTACTGAAGCTAATCAAGTGCCTGAAGCAGAAGAAGTGGTTGAACCAGCTGTTGAAGCTACCGAAACTGAGCCTGAACAAGTAGAGCCAGTAAGTTCTGAGTCAAAAGAAGCAACTTCAGAAGAAGCACCAAAGGTTGAAGAAACCGTTGAAGTTAATGAAGAAGAAAAAGAGGAGCCGGTAGTAGCTCAAATTGAAGATTCAGAAAAAACAGCTGAACCAACTATTGCTCTTACAACTGATGAAAGTAAAACAAGTTCTAAGAAAAAACGTGTTATTATTGGGAGTTTAGCTGCTCTTGTAGTTGCTATTTTTGGCGCTGGTTATGGTTTACACTATGTTAAAGGGTCAAATACTACAGTTGCTAGCTCATCAACATCATCAAGTCAGAAAAAAACATCATCAAGTTCAAGTGCAGCAGCGAAAGCAAAACAAGCCAAAAAAGCCAAAAAAGCTTTTGATGAAGCTTATACGGCAATGTTCACTGATGATACTAAGACTAAATTAAAAAACAGTGAATTTGATAAAATTTCTGTTCTAAAAGAAAAATTAGATGCCCTAAAAGGAACTGATTTTTATGATGATGCCAAAAAACAATATGATACAGTAGCAGCTCACATTACAGCTATCAAAGCTATCAATGCTTTATTTGAAAAAGATGTTATTGTTGATGGTAAAAAGGTTGCTGGAACAGTTAAAGCCGACGCCAAGTTTGATAGCTTGTCTAGTGATGTTTTGAATACTGGTGATGCTAAATTGGATAATTTATTGCAATCAGTAATTACTGATGGTAAAAATCAATTAGCTTCTAAGACTCAATCAAGTAGTCAAGCACAAGCAGCTGCAAACACTGCTAGCCAGACAGAAAGTAGTGAAGAAACAGCGGATGCCAAACCACAAGCTCCAGCTTCTGATAATTCAAATCTTCAACGCGATAAGAGTCGTGTTCCTTATAATGAATCGGCAATTGCTGATTCAGGAAATCCAGCTTGGACATTTGCTGATGGTGTGCTTGAAAAAATTGTTTCAACATCACAAGCGCGTGGCTATTTCTCAGGAAATGATTATATTCTTGAAAAAGTTAATATTATCAATGGTAATGGCTATTACAATATGTTTAGAAAAGATGGAACATATCTATTTTCAATTAACTGTAAAACAGGTTACTTTGTAGGTAATGGTTCTGGTCACTCTGACGCATTGGATTATTAATGAAAAGTTTGAAAAAGCTCTCCTCTTGGAGGGCTTCTTTTGGTTTTAGAAGTGAAATAATGAAAAATCTTGAAAAAGTTTCAAAAAATTGACAATAAAAAATGGAAGCGTTATAATTAGCGTAACTTAAAGATTAAGGGGTGATATTATGGTAAAAGTAGCCATTGTTACTGGTGCAGGTCAAGGGATTGGCTTTGCTATTGCAAAACGTCTTCACGAAGATGGTTTTAAGATTGGAATCTTGGATTACAATCAAGAAACAGCAGAAAAAGCTGTTCAAGAACTTTCTCCTCAAGATGCTTATGCTGTTGTAGCTGATGTTTCTAAGCGTGAAGAGGTTGCTAAGGCATTTGCGCAGGTTGTTGAACATTTTGGAGATTTATCGGTAGTTGTGAATAACGCAGGGGTTGCCCCAACAACGCCTTTAGATACAATCACAGAAGACGTTTTTGAACGCACTTTTGCCATTAATGTCGGAGGTGTTATCTGGGGAGCTCAGGCAGCCTTGGCTGAATTCAAAAAATTAGGTCATGGTGGTAAGATTATTAATGCTTCATCTCAAGCTGGTGTGGTAGGTAACCCTAATTTGACTGTTTACGGTGGTAGTAAATTTGCCATTCGTGGTATTACCCAAACCTTAGCACGTGATTTAGCAGATTATGGTATTACAGTAAATGCTTATGCACCTGGTATTGTTAAGACACCGATGATGTTTGATATTGCTCATGAAGTCGGTAAAAATGCTGGTAAAGATGATGAATGGGGTATGCAAACATTCGCAAAAGACATTACCCTTAAACGTTTATCTGAACCAGAAGATGTAGCTAAAGCTGTCAGCTTCTTAGCAGGACCTGATTCTGATTATATTACTGGACAGACCATTATCGTTGATGGTGGTATGCAATTCCATTAAAATTATCATAAAAGCAGAAAAGTCAGGGAAGAAAATTCTCTGACTTTTTTGATTTTTTAGATGACGTGACGTTCAAATGGATCGTCTGAGATACCATCTTTAAGGATGAGTTTTGCCCATTCTTTAGCAGTAAATAAGCTGTGGTCTTTGTAGTTACCGCATGATTCAATTGTTGTACCTGGTACATCATCCCATGATGTTACAGTAGCAACTTCTTCTAAACTTGATTTGATGACTTTTGCAATTTCAGTTGTGTTGTGTTTACCCCACATAATCAAGTGGAAACCAGTACGGCAACCAAATGGTGAGCAGTCAATCATTCCGTCGATACGTTCACGGATAAGTTTAGCAAGTAAATGTTCGATAGTGTGTAAACCAGCAGTTGGAATAGCATTTTCATTTGGTTGAACCAAACGGATATCAAAGTTTGTGATGACATCTCCAAGAGGTCCAGCTTCTTCAGAAATAAGACGAACATAAGGTGCTTTAACGATTGTATGATCTAGTTCAAAACTTTCTACAGTTACTTCTTTTTTTGACATAATAGACTCCTTTTTTATTCCTCTAATAATCATATCATAAATTTTAGTAAAACGCTTTACAATTTTAAATTGTGAAAAAACTCGATTTATGGTAAACTTGAAAGTAGCTTTCTATAGATGAAATCTAAAATTTTTATTGAGGTAAAAACATGCCAAATATTATTATCTTGATTGTTTTTGCCCTCATTGGTTTGATAGTTGGTTATGCACTGATTTCCATCAGACTTAAGTCTGCGAAAGAAGCTGCGGAACTCACTCTTTTAAATGCAGAACAGGATGCTGTTAATCTACGTGGTAAAGCTCAATTAGAAGCTGAACACATTAGAAAATCAGCTGAGCGAGAAACGAAAGCTCATCGCAAAGAATTACTGATCGAAGCAAAAGAAGAGGCTAGAAAATATCGAGAAGAGATTGAAAAAGAATTTAAATCTGAAAGACAAGAGTTAAAACAAATGGAGACTCGTTTGACTGAACGAGCGTCTTCTCTTGATCGCAAGGATGAAAATCTAACCAGCAAAGAAAAAGTGTTGGATAGTAAAGAACAAAGTCTAACCGATAAATCTAGACACATTAATGAGCGTGAAAAACAAATCGGAGAACTCGAAGAACAGAAAAAAGCAGAACTAGAACGTGTCGCCTTGATGACAATTGCTGAAGCGCGTGAAATTATTTTGACGGAAACTGAAACTAATTTGACGCATGAAATCGCAACTCGTATTAAGGATGCTGAACGTGAGGTTCGTGATAAGTCTAACAAGCTCGCCAAAAACATTCTCGCTCAGGCCATGCAACGAATGGCTGGTGAATATGTTACTGAACAAACCATTACAACCGTTCATCTACCAGATGATAGCATGAAAGGTCGTATCATTGGTCGTGAAGGACGTAATATTCGTACCCTTGAAAGTTTGACAGGGATTGATGTCATTATCGATGATACACCTGAAGAGGTGGTCCTTTCAGGATTTGATCCAATTCGTCGCGAAATTGCTCGCATGACATTGGAAGCTTTGATTCAAGATGGTCGTATTCACCCAGCTCGTATTGAAGAATTGGTTGAAAAGAACCGTTTGGAAATGGATAATCGTATTCGTGAGTATGGTGAAGCTGCTGCTTTTGAAATCGGTGCAGTAAACTTGCATCCTGATTTAATTAAAATTATGGGACGTTTGCAGTTTAGAACGTCATATGGTCAAAATGTTTTACGTCACTCAGTTGAAGTTGGTAAGATGGCTGGTATTCTTGCTAGCGAACTTGGCGAAAACGTAATGCTTGCTCGTCGTGCTGGTTTCTTGCATGATATGGGTAAAGCAATTGACCGTGAAGTTGAAGGTAGCCACGTTGAGATTGGTGCAGAATTTGCTCGTAAATACAAAGAAAACCCAATCGTGGTTAATGCAATTGCAAGTCACCACGGAGATGTAGAACCTGAAAGTGTGATTGCTGTTATTGTTGCAGCAGCGGATGCTTTGAGTTCAGCTCGTCCAGGTGCTCGTAACGAGTCAATGGAAAACTATATCAAACGTCTTCGTGATTTAGAAGAAATTGCAACAAGCTTCGATGGCGTTCAAAATAGCTATGCTTTGCAAGCTGGACGTGAAATTCGTATCATGGTGCAACCAAATAAAATTTCCGATGATGAGGTCACAATCATTGCACATAAAGTTCGTGAAAAAATTGAAAGTAACCTTGATTACCCAGGTAATATTAAAGTTACCGTTATTCGTGAACTACGTGCAGTCGATTACGCAAAATAATGAAAATAGAAAAAAGAAGTACGTTGCAAACGTACTTCTTTTTAATGTGAAGGAGCTTGTAAATTTCCTTGAAATATAGGTTTATCTTTGATATACTAGACTGTAGTCTAATTGATAAAAAGCAAGTCTTAACTTGTAGTCTATAATAAGGAGAGTGGCATGACCGAACGTGGTTTGTTAATTGTTTTCTCAGGACCTTCTGGGGTTGGTAAGGGAACAGTTCGCCAAGAAATTTTTTCAACACCTGATCATAAATTTGAGTATTCTGTTTCTATGACAACGCGCCAAAAACGGCCTGGAGAAGTTGATGGCGTTGATTATTTCTTCCGAACTCGTGAAGAATTTGAAGAGCTTATTAAAAATGGTCAAATGTTGGAATATGCTGAATATGTAGGCAACTACTATGGCACACCACTGACTTATGTTAATGAAACGCTCGATAAAGGAATCGACGTATTTCTTGAAATCGAAGTTCAAGGTGCTCTTCAAGTTAAGAAAAAAGTTCCAGACGGTGTGTTTATTTTCTTAACACCACCAGATTTGGACGAATTAAAAGACCGTTTGGTTGGTCGTGGTACTGATAGCGAAGAAGTTATCCGCCAACGTATCGAACGTGCGAAAGAAGAGATTGCTTTGATGCGTGAATACGATTATGCTGTTGTTAATGACGAAGTGCCTTTGGCAGCTGAACGCGTTAAACGTATCATTGAAGCAGAACATTTCCGTGTTGATCGTGTTATTGGACGTTACAACGACATGATTAAAGACATTGACTAAAAGAGAGAAGAGAGAAAAAAGCTATGATGTTAAAACCTTCTATTGACACTTTGCTTGATAAAGTGCCATCAAAATACTCACTTTGCATTCTTCAAGCTAAACGCGCTCACGAACTTGAAGCTGGTGCAAAACCAACTCAAGAATTCAAATCAGTAAAAGCTACTTTGCAAGCTCTTGAAGAAATTGAATCTGGTAACGTTGTTATTCACCCAGATCCAGAAGCAAAACGAGCTGCTGTTCACGCTCGTATCGAAGCAGAACGTTTGGCTAAAGAAGAAGAAGAACGTAAAATCAAAGAACAAATTGCTAAAGAAAAAGAAGAAGGAGAAAAAATCTAAGGTATTTTATCTTAGATTTTTCTTGTAATAAATCATTGTGATAAAGTAAACAAGTATTAAAAATGATTACTTATCACGATGATTATTCTTTTTTCATCAGGATAAATTTTTTGAGTTCATTAAGGATTAGAAAGGAGAATTATGACAAAAATTGCTCAGGTCATTGTTGATGTCCCATTAATGCAGACTGATAAGCCTTTCTCATATCTTGTGCCAGAAGATATGCAAAATCAAGTCACCTTGGGGTCGCGTGTTCATGTTCCTTTTGGTCGTGGTAACCGTCTTTTACAAGGATTTGTTGTAGGATTTTCGGAAACGTTAGAAAGTGATGCCAGCAACTTAAAAGCTATTAGCGAGGTATTGGATTTTGAACCAGTTTTGAATGAAGAACAGCTTGCTTTAGCAGATCAAATGCGTCATACTGTTTTTTCTTATAAGATTTCAATTTTGAAATCAATGATTCCTAATTTGCTCAATTCAACATACGATAAACGTTTGGTGCCGACAAAGACACTATCTAGCGAAGAACGTTTGGTTTTGTTCGGAGATAAAGAGAGCAGACTTCATTCAACGCTTTCTGAAGCGGAAGCTAAAAAAGTAGCTCGTCTAGTTCAAGCTGGAAAAATCACAGTTGATTATCTTGCTAAAGATAAGAAAAGTATCAAAACGGAAAAATTCTATCAAGTTAATCTCAAACAGCTCGCTCAAACAGAGATTTCAGTAAGGGCTAAAAAACGTTTACTTTTACGAGATTATTTACTTGAGCATCCTGACGAGGGAAAACTTTCTGATTTGCATCAGCTCTTCTCACGAGAAGTTGTTAAATTCTTTGTGGAGAATAATCTATTAGCCATTTTAGAAAAAGAGAAAAAACGTTCGGATGCTTACTTTGATGTTGCAATGACAGAATTTCTTGATTTGAATGAAGAACAAGCAGCAGTTGTTGAAGAGGTGACTAGCCAAATTGACAAAGACTCTAAACCATTTTTACTAGAAGGTGTGACAGGTTCAGGAAAGACTGAAGTGTATTTACACATTATTGATAAGGTCTTAAAACTTGGTAAAACAGCAATTGTTTTGGTGCCTGAAATTTCTTTGACACCTCAGATGACAAATCGCTTCATTTCACGTTTTGGTAAGCAAGTGGCTATTATGCATTCAGCTTTATCTGATGGTGAGAAATTTGATGAGTGGCGCAAAATTAAATCTGGTCAAGCTCGTGTTGTTGTTGGTGCACGCTCTGCCATTTTTGTTCCAATGGAAAATATCGGAGCTATCATTATTGACGAAGAACACGAAGCAACTTACAAGCAAGAATCAAATCCACGTTATCATGCGCGTGATGTGGCTTTGCTTCGAGCCAAATATCATAAAGCTGTTTTGTTAATGGGGTCTGCAACTCCAAGTATTGAAAGTCGTGCACGCGCCAGTCGAGATGTTTATCATTTTTTACAATTGACTCACCGCGCTAATCCATTAGCCAAGATTCCTAAAGTTGATATTGTTGATTTTCGTGATTATGTCGGTCAGCAGGAGGTCAGCAATTATACACCTTACTTGCTGGAAAAAATTGCGGATCGTTTGGAGAAAAATGAGCAAGTTGTGCTCATGTTGAACCGACGAGGCTATTCAAGTTTCGTTATGTGTCGTGATTGTGGTTACGTGGATGAATGTCCAAATTGTGATATTTCTTTGACGCTTCATATGGACACTAAGACTATGAATTGTCACTATTGTGGCTTTGAAAAAGCTATTCCACACACTTGTCCAAATTGTCATAGTCGCAGCATTCGTTATTATGGAACAGGGACACAGAAGGCTTACGATGAATTGGCAGAAGTCTTCCCGCAAGCGCGTATTTTGCGAATGGATGTTGATACTACGCGACAAAAGGGAGCTCATCAGCGTATTCTTGATAAATTTGGTAATCATGAGGCTGATATTCTACTTGGGACTCAGATGATTGCTAAGGGACTTGATTTTCCAAATGTTACCTTGGTTGGTGTCTTAAATGCGGATACGTCTCTAAATCTGCCAGATTTTAGATCATCTGAACGGACATTTCAATTATTAACACAGGTTGCTGGGCGTGCGGGACGCGCTGAAAAAGAAGGAGAGGTTCTTATTCAGACATACAATCCCCAGCATTACGCTATCAAGTTAGCCCAAAAGCAAGATTATGAAGCTTTCTATGCTTATGAGATGGGAATTCGTAAACAATTATCTTACCCACCATATTATTTTACTGTTGGCTTAACTTTATCACATAAGGATGAGCAGACTGTAGTGCGTAAGTCTTTTGAGTTGTTACAAATCTTGCGCCAGTATTTGTCTGATAAAATTAAAATCCTTGGACCAACTCCTAAACCAATTGCTAGAACGCATAATCTTTACCACTATCAAATCATTGTCAAATATCGTTTTGAAGACCATTTGGAAAGTGTCTTAAATCAGATTTTAGATATGACTCAATTACCAGAAAATAAAGATTTACGTTTAGTAATAGATTATGAGCCACAAAATTTTATGTAGTGCTCTGCTATGCTATAATAAAGAAAAATTTAAGTAATAAAATCCTTTGAGAGGAACTAAGATGACAAAATTAATTTTTATGGGAACACCTGATTTTTCAGCGACTGTTCTAAAAGGTTTGCTAGATGATGCCAACTATGACGTTTTGGCAGTTGTAACACAGCCAGACCGCGCGGTTGGTCGTAAAAAAGAAATCAAAATGACTCCTGTTAAGGAAGTTGCTTTGGAACATAATCTCCCTGTTTACCAACCTGAGAAGATGTCTGGTTCAGACGAGATGGCTGATCTTATGACTTTGGGAGCTGATGGTATTGTAACAGCTGCATTCGGTCAATTTTTGCCAACAAAATTGCTTGATTCTGTTGATTTTGCTGTTAATGTGCATGCATCACTTCTTCCTAAATATCGTGGTGGTGCACCAATTCACTATGCTATCATCAATGGTGATAAAGAAGCTGGTGTGACAATCATGGAAATGGTTAAGAAAATGGATGCTGGTGATATGATTGCTAAAGCCTCTACACCAATTACTGATGATGATAATGTTGGAACAATGTTTGAAAAATTAGCTGTCATTGGACGTGATTTGCTTTTGAAAACATTGCCGGATTACATCGCTGGCAACATCAAACCAGAACCACAAGATGAAAGCCAAGCGACTTTCTCACCAAATATCACACCAGAAGAAGAACGTATTGATTGGAATAAATCAGCGCGTGATGTCTTCAACCATATCCGCGGATTGTACCCATGGCCAGTTGCACATACTCTTCTTGATGGCAAACGTTTCAAAATTTATGAAGCAAGTTTGGTAGAAGGACAAGGAAAACCAGGTCAAATCATTGAAAAAGGTAAGAAATCATTGGTTGTGGCAACTGGAGATGGCGCTATTTCTCTTAAAACAGTGCAACCCGCTGGAAAACCACGCATGAGTATTGTTGATTTTCTTAATGGTGTTGGACGTAAGCTTGAAGTAGGTGACCTTATTGGCGAATGATTGGAAAAATCAAGCTCGTGGCTTAGCGCTACTTGTTCTTGAAAATGTCTTTGAAGAAGGAGCTTATTCTAATATCGCTCTTAATCAAGAACTAAAACACACGAAACTATCGCAAAAAGATAAGTCTTTAGTGACTGAAATTGTATATGGTACGGTGGCACGAAAGATTACTTTAGAATGGTATCTTGCTCACTATATCGAAGACCGCGATAAGCTAGATCCTTGGGTTTATTACCTCTTGATGTTGAGCCTTTATCAATTGTTATACCTTGATAAAATGCCTGCTCATGCTGTGGTTAATGATGCGGTTAATATTGCTAAAAATCGCGGTAACAAAAAGGGTGCTGAAAAATTTGTTAATGCTGTTTTACGACGCTTGGCCAAAGAAAAGCTCCCAAATCCTGAAGAGATTAAGCGTAAAAATAAGCGTTATTCAGTTCTCTATTCTTTACCAGTTTGGTTGGTTAAAAAATTAATTGATCAATTTGGTGAAGAACGTGCAATAGCTATCATGCAAAGTTTATTTGTCCGAAATAAAGCAAGTATCCGAGTAACACATCCTGAAAAACTAGCTGAGATTAAAGCGGCAACTGGCGCAGAACAATCTCTTTTATCACCAGTTGGTTTGGTCAAAACTTCGGGACATTTTGCAGGGACAGACTATTTTTCACAAGGTGATATCACCATCCAAGATGAGTCAAGTCAATTAGTGGCTCCAACTCTTAATATTCAGGGAAATGAGCAAATCTTAGACGCCTGCGCAGCACCTGGTGGAAAGACCACTCACATGGCTTCTTATCTGACAGATGGGCACATTACGGCACTAGATTTGTATGATCATAAGCTAGCGCTTGTCATGGATAATGCTAAGCGTCTGCATGTAGATGATAAAATCACGACACAAAAAATGGATGCCACAAGTGTCCATGAACATTTTGCAGCTGATTCATTTGATAAGATTTTAGTTGATGCACCTTGTTCAGGAATCGGCTTGATTCGCCGCAAGCCTGACATTAAATACAATAAAGAAAACCAAGATTTCAATGCTTTACAGGAAATTCAATTGCAAATTCTTGATAGCGTTTGTCAAACATTGCGTAAAGGTGGTATAATAACTTATAGCACTTGTACGATTTTTGATGAGGAAAACTTCCAAGTTATTAACAAATTTTTAGAAACTCATCCAAATTTTGAGCAGGTAAAACTGAGTCATACGCAAGAAGATATTGTCAAAGATGGCTGTATTGCTATTACACCTGAACAATATCAGACAGACGGGTTCTTTATTGGACAAGTTAAACGTATCTTGTAATCTCAAGGAGGAAACTGACACAGTCAGAAGGAAAACTATGAAAATTTCACTTGTAACTGATATCGGACAAAGACGTTCAAATAATCAGGATTTTATTAATAAATTTGATAACGAGAAAGGTATCACTTTAGTCATCCTAGCAGATGGTATGGGAGGTCATCGTGCTGGTAATATTGCTAGTGAAATGACCGTCACTGATCTTGGACGTGAATGGATTAGTACCGATTTTACTGAATTAAGCCAAATTCGTGATTGGCTGATTACTGCGCTAGAAGCAGAAAATCAAAGAATTTATGAACTGGGTCAAACTGATGAGTACAAAGGTATGGGAACAACCGTTGAGGCTTTAGCGATTGTTGATAACAATGTTATCTTTGCTCACGTTGGTGATTCACGCATTGGATTGCTCCATAATGGTGAATATAAATTGCTAACTAGCGACCACTCTCTCGTTAACGAATTGGTGAAAGCTGGTCAATTGACAGAAGAAGAAGCTGCAAATCACCCACAAAAAAATATCATTACACAATCTATTGGACAAGCTAATCCAGTTGAACCTGATTTAGGGGTTCAAGTTCTTGAAGAAGACGATTATCTTATTATTAACAGTGATGGTTTAACAAATATGATTACCAATGACGAAATTGTTAGCATTTTAAGTCAAGATAAAAATCTTGATGATAAAAATAATGAGTTAGTGACTCTTGCTAACGAACGTGGAGGTCTTGATAATATCACCATTGCTCTTATCCATGCCGAAAGCGAGGAAGCTTAATGATTCAGATTGGCAAATTATTTGCTGGTCGTTATCGGATCCTCAAATCTATCGGACGGGGTGGAATGGCAGATGTTTATCTTGCCAAAGATCTAATTCTTGATAATGAAGAAGTGGCTATCAAAGTTCTTCGGACGAATTATCAAACAGATCAAATTGCCGTTGCTCGTTTCCAACGTGAAGCGCGTGCCATGGCAGAGCTGAACCATCCAAATATCGTTTCGATTCGTGATATTGGAGAAGAAGACGGACAGCAATTCTTAGTAATGGAATATGTTGATGGCTCGGACTTGAAAAAATACATTCAAGACCATGCCCCTCTTTCTAATAATGAAGTTGTTAGAATCATGGAAGAAGTCTTGTCTGCGATGACTTTGGCTCATCAACAAGGAATTGTTCACCGTGATTTAAAACCACAAAACATTTTGTTAACCAAAGATGGAACAGTTAAAGTAACCGACTTTGGTATCGCTGTAGCTTTTGCAGAAACAAGCTTGACACAGACAAACTCAATGCTTGGTAGTGTGCATTATCTTTCACCTGAACAAGCGCGTGGTTCAAAAGCCACTGTTCAAAGTGATATTTATGCTATGGGGATTATGTTGTTTGAAATGTTAACAGGTCACATTCCATATGATGGAGATTCTGCTGTTACCATTGCCCTTCAACATTTCCAAAAACCACTTCCATCAATCATTGATGAAAATAAAAACGTTCCTCAAGCTTTGGAAAATGTTGTTATTAAGGCAACTGCTAAACGTTTAAGTGATCGTTATGCATCTACTTTTGAAATGAGCCGTGATTTGATGACTGCTCTTTCATATAATCGTAGTCGTGAACGTAAACTAGTTTTTGAGGACACTGAAAACACTAAGACGTTACCAAAAGTAACCACATCAACACCTGTTCCCTCAACTACAGAACAATTGTTGAAAAAACAAAAAGCTGCTAAGGCTAATCGAGAAACTACAGAAAATAAAATTGCAAAAGCAAAACCTAAGAAGAAAAAATCACACCGTATGTTTGGTACGATGATGAAAATTTTCTTTGCTGTAGTAATTGTTGCCATCGCTATTTTCACTTACTTGACGTTAAGCACCCCAGCCTCTGTTAATGTTCCAGATGTAGCTGGAACAAGTTTACAAGATGCTAAGACAACTCTTACATCAGCGGGGCTTAAAGTTGGTGATATTCATAAAATTGCTAGCGATACAGTGCCAAGTGGTCAAGTTATTAAAACAGATCCAACAGCAGGTTCATCTAAAAAAGAAGGTGCCAAAGTTGACATTTATGTGTCAAAAGGAACATCAGGCTTTAAGATGAAAGATTATACTGGTCAAAACTATCAAGAAGTTATCAAAGAACTTAAAGATAAGCACGGTATTTCAAGTGATAAGATTGATGTCGAATGGATAACAGGTACTAACTATGACGGTGGTACTATCATTAGTCAAACACCTGAAAAAGGTACAAAAGTAGCTAGTGAAGATAAGATTACTTTCAAGGTTGCAGCAATCGTTATGCCAAACCTTATTGGTTATACTTACCAAGATGCTATTGCTGAATTGACTGCACTTGGCTTATCAAGCTCACATATTACAGTATTCCAAGCAGATGCTACTTCATCAACTGGATACTCTCAAGTCAAAACACCATCTGCCTCTGCAGTTGTTGTGGCACAAGATCCTTACTTTGGCGCAGCTATTGAAGGAAATGTGAAACTTTACTTCTCATCTGGAAGTGACGTTCAATCTTCTGAAGTAGCACCATCGCAATCTGTTCCTGAGTCAACTGAGTCAAGTGAAACGACTGAGTCAAGTTCATCAAGTAGCAGCAGTAGCAGTACTGAAGAAAGCTCACAAACTGATGCATCAGTTGAACAATAATATTTTAAAAGAACACCCGAAAGGGTGTTCTTTTTTAGGCAAAACCGAGCATTTTTCCCTTCTTTTTGGTAAAATACAGAAAAAGAAAGGGTATGATATGAGGAAAGTTCAATTTTTTGTCATTGTAGAAACGATTCTATTGGTCATGGGCTTGATGACAATCATGGCAAATAATTTATCGAGTTTTATCTTGATTTTAGTGTTAATTCTTTTAGCATTGCGTTTTTATAATCAGGACAAACGCAATAATTTTTTGCTAACAGTAGGCTTAGTTCTTTTATTTTTAATCCTAATGTTAAACCCCTACATCATTATGGCAGTGGTACTTGGGGTTGTTTATGTGGTTATTAACCATTTCTCACAAGTTAAAAAGAAAAATCGTTTTGCACTTGTACGATTTCGTGAGGAAGAGTTAAAAGCTAAACCAATTCGTAATCAATGGATTGGCGCTGATATGCATGATAGTGATTTTTATGCTTTTGATGATATTAATATTATTCGATTAACAGGAAGTGACACAATTGATTTAAGTAACGTTATTGTGACAGGTAAGGATAATGTTGTTATCATTCGTAAAGTGTTTGGGCCAACTAAAATTTTAGTTCCTATTGATGTTGGTGTTAAATTAGATGTTAGTGCTATTTATGGCAGTGTTCGTTATTTTGATTTTGCTGAATATGATTTGCGAAATGAATCTTTAAAATTATGGCATGAGCAAGATGATGACTATTTGAAAGTAGTTAAAATCATTGTTAATACATTAGCTGGAGATGTCGAGGTGGTACGTAAATGAAAAAGCATCATTTTTTACTTTTGATTCTCTATGCAAGTATTATCATTATTTCTATTGTTGTCGTTGTTTTAGATAGTCTAGAATTACATTTAGAAAATCTTATTTCAGATTTTTGGATGGGAGAGCGTTTTGTTTTCTCAATTGTCTTCTTAATTCTAGCTGTTACGATTTTGCTACTGCTACTTTGGGTTATTTTAGATGATAATAGCAAACGCAGTATTAACCAAAATCTACGATGTATTTTGAACAACCAAGAGGTATTTTTAGACGAAGACACTGAGATTAATGCTAATTTATCACGCTTATCTAAAAAGATGACGCATTTGACAAATAGCCTACAAAATACGGAAAACAGTCGTATTCAAAATGGACAAGAAATTGTGGAGCAAGAACGTAAACGTATTGCTCGTGACCTTCATGACACAGTTAGTCAAGAACTGTTTGCTTCTTCGATGATTCTTTCTGGGGTATCTGCTAACCTTGATCAGATTGAAAGAGAGCAGCTTGAATTCCAGTTGACTGCCGTTGAAAGTATGCTACAAAATGCTCAAAAAGACCTGCGTATTTTGCTCTTACATTTACGACCTACTGAATTAGAAAATAAAACCCTTTCAGAAGGTTTTGATATCCTCTTGAAAGAATTAACAGATAAGAGTAGTATAGAAGTTGTTTATAAGAAAAATATTGGAAAACTACCTAAAAAGATTGAGGATAATGTTTTTCGTATTGCTCAAGAGTTTATTAGTAACACACTCAAACATGCTAAAGCAACACGTTTAGAAGTTTACCTTAATCAAACCAAAACTGAGCTACAATTAAAAATGATCGATAATGGTGTTGGTTTTGATATGGATGAAAGACATGATTTAAGTTATGGTCTTAATAATATTGAAGAACGTGTTGATGACATGGCTGGAACGATGACATTATTGAGCCAAAAGGGAAAAGGAGTATCGATGGATATCCGCTTGCCTTTGGTTAAGGGAGAAAACGAGGAGAAAGAAGATGACCCAGAAAATTAGAGTTATCCTAGTTGATGATCACGAAATGGTACGTCTGGGATTGAAAAGTTTTTTTAACTTGCAACCAGATATTGAAGTTGTTGGTGAAGCAGGAAATGGTGTTGAAGGGATTAAACTTGCTTTAGACTTAAAACCAGATGTAGTAGTTATGGATTTAGTGATGCCTGAAATGAGTGGTGTTGAGGCCACTTTGAAACTTCTAAAGGAGTGGAAAGAGGCTAAAATCCTTGTTTTGACATCATATCTTGATAACGAAAAAATCTATCCTGTAATCGAAGCGGGCGCCAAAGGTTACATGTTAAAAACATCTAGTGCAGCAGAAATTTTAAATGCGATTCAAAAAGTTGCGCGAGGAGAGCTAGCTATCGAAACAGAAGTTGATAAAAAAATCAAAGCTCATGACAAGCAACCTGAATTGCATGAAGATTTGACCGCACGCGAGCGTGATATTTTGAGACTTTTAGCTAAAGGTTATGATAATCAAACCATTGCTGATGAATTGTTTATTTCATTGAAAACGGTCAAAACACACGTTTCAAACATTTTAGCTAAGTTAGAAGTAGATGACCGTACGCAAGCAGTTGTCTATGCCTTTAAGCATCATTTAGTACCGCAAGATGAGGATTAATGATATAATAAGAACATAGCTTTTCTTTGATTTTAAAGTTAGAAAGGAAAATGGGATAAAAAGTCTTTGGACTTTTTATGGAAAATGAGATTTAATGACCATTTCCTTTCCCATAATGATACAGATGGATGTAAAAACAAAATACAAGGCTAAGAAGACAAAAATTGTTTTCTTTGACATTGATGATACCTTACGTGTCAAAGTCACAGGTTATATGCCAGAATCAATCAAGTATGTTTTTAAAAGTTTGAAAGAAAAAGGCATTATGACAGGAATTGCGACAGGACGCGCTCTTTATGGTGTTGTTCCTGAAATCCGTGATTTAAACCCTGATTATTTTGTCACAATCAATGGAACATATGTTGTTGACAAAAAAGAAGCAGAGATTGTTAGTGATCCTCTTCCACGTGATTTAGTTGAAAAATACGTCAACTGGGCTAAGTCAGAAGGTATTGAGTACGGCTTTACTGGTAAGGATAAACCAGTCGTGTCAAAACGTTGTGACTTGATTGATGATGCTATGAGTCCGATTTATGGCATTTGTGATGTTGAACCAGATTTTTATTTGACAAACGATGTTTATCAAATGTGGACATTTGCTGAAAATAATGCTGACTTGCAATTGCCTGAAGAATTAGCTAGTGAAATTCGCTTGGTTCCTTGGCACGAACATTCATCTGATGTTGTTAAAGTTGGTGTGTCTAAAGCCTCAGGTGTTGCTCATGTTTTAGAAAGTCAAAACTTAAAACCAATCAATGCGTTGATGTTTGGCGATGGACCAAATGATATGGAAATCTTTGATTATGTTGGTTTGAAAATTGCTATGGGCAATGCCGTGCCTGAACTCAAAGAAAAAGCAGATTTTGTAACAAAAACAGTAGAAGAAGATGGCATTTTATATGTTTTGGAGGAACTCGGTTTGGTAGAAAAACAATTAAATTTCCCACAAGTTGATTTATCAACAATTGAAGGTCCAGTTGCGACAATAAAAACAAATCATGGTGACATGAACATCAAACTTTTCCCTGATCATGCACCAAAAACAGTAGCGAACTTTGTTGCTTTGTCAAAAGATGGTTACTATGACGGTATCATTTTCCACCGTATTATTCCAGAATTCATGATTCAAGGTGGTGACCCAACTGGTACTGGTATGGGTGGACAATCTATCTATGGCGATAGCTTTGAAGATGAATTCTCAGAAGAACTTTACAATGTTCGTGGAGCTCTTTCAATGGCGAATGCTGGACCAAATACAAACGGAAGCCAATTTTTCATCGTTCAAAATAGCAAAATTCCATACGCTCAAAAAGAACTAGAACGTGGTGGCTGGCCAAAACCAATCGCAGAACTTTATGCTGCTAAAGGTGGAACACCTCACCTTGACCGTCGTCACACAGTTTTTGGACAAATCATGGACGAAGAATCATACAAAGTTCTTGATGAAATTGCAAACGTTGAAACTGGCGCACAGGACCGACCAGTTGAAGATGTAGTTATTGAAACAATTGAGGTAGTAGATTAATGAGAATTGGCGACAAAATCACTGGAACAATAACAGGTATAAAACCTTATGGTGCCTTTGTCGCATTGGATAATGGGACTACAGGCCTTATTCATATCTCAGAAATTAAAACAGGCTATATTGAAAATATTTACCAACTGTTAAAAGTTGGTGAGAAAGTCTTGGTTCAAGTAGTTGATTTTGATGAATTTACTCAAAAGGCAAGCTTATCATTACGTACGCTGGAAGAAGAAAAACATCATCTTCATCGTCGCCACCGATTTTCAAATAGTCACTTAAACATCGGCTTTCAACCTTTAGCAGATAATCTGCCAAAATGGACTAAAGAAAGCCTAGAACTATTAACAAAAGATTGAAAAAGAGGCACCGTTGGGTGCTCTCTTTTTATAATGTATGTAAAAAAGGTTAGGGCATTGCCCCAGCCTTTTCATATATAATATTCTTTATTCACCAAAATCGTAAAGAGACGTTGAAAGGTAACGTTCACCATTATCTGGAAGAAGTGCCAAGACTTTTTTACCTTTACCAAGTTCTTTAGCTTTTTCAATAGCTGCGAAAATAGCTGCACCAGATGAAATACCAGCAAGGAAACCTTCTTTTCCACCAAGATTACGGCTTGTAAGAATGGCATCGTCTGATGCTACGCGAATGACTGCATCATAAGATTTAGTATCAAGAGTATCTGGAATGAACCCAGCTGAGATACCTTGAATTTTATGTGGTCCTGGTTTTTCACCAGAAAGTACAGCGGACTCATCGGCTTCAACAGCATAAACTTTAATATCAGGGTTGGCTTTTTTAAGTGCGTGAGAAACACCAGAAACTGTTCCCCCTGTACCAACACCAGCTACGAAAGCATCAAGTCCTTTTGGTCCAAAGGCTTCGATAATTTCAGCACCTGTTGTTGCTTCGTGGACGGCTGGATTAGAAGGGTTAGCAAATTGAAGTGGTACCCAACCATTTTTTTCTGCAGCAACTTCTTTAGCTTTGGCAATAGCACCTTTCATTCCTTCACTTCCTGGTGTCAAAACAAGTTCAGCACCATAAGCTTGAATAATTTTACGACGTTCAAGGCTCATTGTTTCAGGCATTACAATAATGACTTTGTATCCTTTAGCTGCACCAACCCATGCAAGTCCGATACCAGTATTACCAGATGTAGGTTCGACGATTGTATCACCAGGTTTGATAGTACCAGCTTTTTCAGCATCTTCGATCATACGAAGAGCAATACGGTCTTTAACAGATGAACCTGGGTTAAATGATTCAATTTTAACATAAACATCAGCAGCATCTTCAGGAACAATGTTATTAAGCTTGATAATAGGAGTATTTCCAATTAGTTCAGTAATTGAGTTATAAATCTTTGCCATAAATGATTCTCCTTGAATTAAAATTTATAGGTCAAGTATATGCTCAAATTGACTGTTTGTAAAATATATAATTCTTATCATGGTGATAGAGAAATCTTATCACAGCTCAATTTCAACGATTTTTGAACCAGATTTTTCAAAAGAAACTTTTCCTTGATAAAATTCAACAAGGCGATCACTGACTGCTTGAACATTTTCTGGATCAAGGTAGATGTGTGTCGTAACATTTTCTAAAAATTCAGTTTCGAATTCTTGAAGATTTTCAGCCTGCAAAAAGTTAGAGAAGGTCTGATATTGAGGGTATGAAAGTGTTAGCTTAAGCCCATCTTGTTCTTTAACTTCAACAATTCCAATTTCTTTTAGAGCATTGGCGACGCTCCCAGCATAAGCACGAATTAAGCCACCAGCGCCAAGTTTAATACCACCGAAATAACGTGTGACAACAGCAACAACGTTTGTTAAGCCTTGTTTTTCTAAAACAGTTAGCATGGGAACGCCAGCTGTCCCGCTTGGTTCACCATCATCACTAGAACGCTTGATTTCAGCATTTTCTCCAATAATCATCGCTGAACAAGAATGAGTTGCTTTGTAGTGTTCTTTTTTAATTTGAGCAATAAATTCTCGTCCCTCTTCTTCAGTTTCAACACGTTTTAATTGGCAAATAAAGCGAGATTTTTTTATTTCTTCTTCGCAAATACCATCAGTTTTGATTGTTTTATAGTTCATACCAAAATTTTACAAGATTTTTAAGGATTTAGCAAAATTTTCGAATAAATAGGTATGACAGAGATGAATGATTATTATGGAAGAATTTTTACCGAAGCACAACTGACTGATGAATTGAAGGAAAAAGCAAAGGTAATGCCATCTATGATAAAACAAAATGGCAAAATAATTTGCAACCGTTGTGGGAGCAGAGTGTCGCCAAATCATCTGTTACAAACTGGTCGTATCTATTGTAGAGAATGCTTGACTTTTGGTCGAAATACCAGTGATAGTAACCTATATTATTTTCCTCAAATTGGCTTTCCAGAGACTAAGTCTCTCATCTGGCAGGGAGAATTAACGCCTTATCAAAAAGAAGTTTCTCAAGGAATCTTGGCAGGCATTGCTCAAAAAAGTGATTTATTAGTTCATGCAGTAACAGGTGCTGGAAAAACAGAGATGATTTATCAAAGTGTTGCAAGCGTGATTGACCAAGGTGGTTGTGTTTGTCTGGCAAGTCCCCGAATTGATGTTTGTTTAGAGCTTTATAATAGGTTGTCACGAGATTTTTCTTGCCCGATAACCTTGTTACATGGAGATTCAGAAGCTTACAAACGTTCACCACTGATTATTGCGACGACTCACCAGTTGTTGAAATTTTACCGAGCATTTGACTTATTGATTATCGATGAAGTTGATGCCTTTCCTTTTGTTGATAATAAAATGCTTTATCACGCTGTTAATCAATCCATCAAAGATGATGGGGTCAAAGTTTTTCTTACAGCGACCTCTACGGATGAATTGGATAAAAAAGTAAAAAAAGGAGAACTGACAAAATTACACTTAGCTAGACGTTTTCACGCTAATCCATTGGTTATTCCTAAAATGGTTTGGTTGGGTGGTTTGCTGTCGTCAATGGAAAAAGGAAAAATTCCTAATAAGTTAATATCTCTTCTAAAAAAACAGCGGCAGAGCCATTTTCCTCTTCTTATCTTTTTTCCAAATATCGAACAGGGCAAACAATTTTCAATTATTTTGCAGGAAATTTTTCCTGCCGAAGCTATTGGATTTGTTTCAAGTCAGACCGAAAATCGTCTAGAACTGGTTGAACAATTTAGAAAAAAAGAGCTCACTATTCTTGTGACAACAACTATTTTAGAACGAGGTGTAACATTTCCGTGTGTAGATGTCTTTGTTTTGCTTGCTAATCATAGATTATACAGTAAAAGTGCCTTAGTCCAGATTGCAGGTCGTGTTGGACGGGCAATTGAAAGGCCAACAGGAGAACTATTATTTTTACACGATGGCACAACAAAAGCTATGAAAAAGGCCATTGCAGAAATCAAAGAAATGAATAAAAAAGGAGGATTTGGATGAAATGTTTACTTTGCGGGCAAGAATTCTCCGAAAGAGAAACATTTTTAGGAATAATTTCTATGAGAAAAACTGCCAAGTTAATTTGTCCAGAGTGCCAGAATGCTTTTGAGAAAATCGGCGATGAGCATTGCCCAACATGTTATCGAAATGGAAGTAGTGAACAATGCACAGACTGCAAAAAATGGGCTAAAGAAGATCATAATGTTCAACATCGAGCAATTTATACCTATAACGAGGCAATGAAAGAGTATTTCTCTAAGTATAAATTTCAAGGAGACATGCTATTAAGTCAAGTCTTTGTTAAAGAATTAAAACAAGTTTTAAAAGAATATAAAGATTATACGGTTGTTCCTGTCCCCTTAAGCACGGAGCGAATGGCCGCAAGGCAATTTAATCAGGTTACAGCGTTACTTGATTCCGCGCATATTTCTTATCAAGATATTTTAAGCAAGAAAGAGATAAGAAAGCAGTCTGATAAGAACAGAAAAGAAAGACTAGAAAGTGATTGTCCCTTTAGTCTGAAATCAGATAATTATATTCCAGATAAAGTGTTGATAATAGATGATATCTACACGACAGGAGCAACTTTAAGAGGAATTTACCAATTATTTTATGAAAGAGGAACAAAGATTGTAAAAAGTTTAACAATTGCACGGTAAATGCTTGCAAATTTTCATGAAAGCAGTATAATAAAAGAGTAAAGAAAGCGCTTTATAGCGAGAAAGAGGTGTTTTTATGATTAAATATAGTGTTCGTGGAGAAAACATCGAAGTAACAGATGCAATCCGTAACTATGTCGAATCTAAACTCGGAAAAATTGAAAAATACTTCAATGCTGAACAAGAATTAGATGCTCGTGTTAATCTAAAAGTTTACCGTGAAAAAACTGCAAAAGTTGAAGTAACAATTTTGGTTGATTCAATCACTCTTAGAGCTGAAGACGTTTCACAAGATATGTATGGATCAATTGATTTGGTAACTGATAAAATCGAACGTCAAATTCGTAAAAATAAGACAAAAATTGCTAAAAAACATCGTGAAAAAGTTCCAGCTAGCCAAATTTTCACAAGCGAATTTGAAGCTGAACCCGTTGAAGAAGGTCCAGTTGTAAATGTCGTCCGTACGAAACATGTTAGCTTGAAACCGATGGACCTTGACGAAGCGCTTCTTCAAATGGACCTTTTGGGACATGATTTCTTTATCTACACAGATGCTGAAGATGGGGTAACAAACATTCTTTATCGTCGTGAAGATGGTGAACTTGGTTTAATTGAAGCCAAATAACTGATTGTAAATCCGCTAAATTTTTAGCGGATTTTTTTAATTTCCACTTGACAGAAGATAAAATAGATGATAAATTATTAGAGTTGCTGCTTGAGGGGCTCCACGGAAGAGGAAATCCAAGAGAAAAAAATCTTAAAAAAAGATGTTGACAAAATCAAATGGCAATGCTAAACTAATATAGCTGTTGT
>NZ_DGTE01000021.1:1076-9866 GCF_002393675.1 Streptococcus sp. UBA4344 | reverse complement strand
CATGTACAACAAACTGTCTTGCACCAATGGCTGATGCTTTGAACAAATCATTCGGTCTTAAAGTTGGTACAATGACTACAGTTCACGGTTACACTGGTGACCAAATGACTCTTGACGCACCACACCGTAAAGGTGACTTCCGTCGCGCACGTGCTGCTGCTGAAAACATCGTTCCTAACTCAACTGGTGCTGCTAAAGCTATCGGTCTTGTTATCCCAGAATTGAACGGTAAACTTCAAGGTCATGCTCAACGTGTACCAGTTCCAACTGGATCACTTACTGAACTTGTTTCAGTTCTTGACAAAAAAGTAACTGCTGAAGAAGTTAACGCTGCTATGCAAGCTGCTGCAACTGAATCATTCGGTTACAACACTGACCCAATCGTTTCACGCGATATCGTAGGTATCTCATTCGGTTCATTGTTTGACGCAACTCAAACAGAAGTAACTGAAGCAGCTGACGGTACTCAATTGGTTAAAACTGTTTCATGGTACGACAACGAAATGTCTTACACTTCACAACTTGTTCGTACTCTTGAATACTTCGCAAAAATTGCTAAATAATCAATGAGTTAGCTGAAGAAGAGAGGATTCGTTCCTCTCTTTTTTTATTTCTCTTAAATATGCTGAATTACTCAAGACATAGTAGTAGGGGAGCTGAAGGACAAATTCTATTGATTTAACTACCTCTTTTACAGGTTTTGTGATATAATTAGCATGTATAAAAAAATATAAGGAGTCCTATCAATGGCTAAATTGACTGTTAAAGACGTTGATTTGAAAGGTAAAAAAGTTCTTGTCCGTGTTGACTTTAACGTACCTTTGAAAGATGGCGTTATCACTAATGACAACCGTATTTCTGCGGCTCTTCCAACAATCAAGTACATCATCGAACAAGGTGGTCGTGCAATTCTTTTCTCTCACCTTGGACGTGTTAAAGAAGAAGCTGATAAAGAAGGTAAATCTCTTGCTCCAGTAGCAGCTGATTTGGCAGCTAAACTTGGTCAAGAAGTTGTCTTCCCTGGTGTTACACGTGGTGCTGAACTTGAAGAAGCTATCAACAACCTTAAAGATGGTGAAGTTCTTCTTGTTGAAAACACTCGTTTTGAAGACGTTGACGGTAAAAAAGAATCTAAAAACGATCCAGAACTTGGTAAATACTGGGCTTCACTTGGTGACGGAATCTTCGTTAACGATGCATTCGGTACTGCACACCGTTCACACGCATCTAACGTAGGTATCTCTGCAAACGTTGAAAAAGCTGTTGCAGGTTTCCTTCTTGAAAACGAAATTGCATACATCCAAGAAGCTGTTGAAAACCCAGTTCGTCCATTTATCGCGATTCTTGGTGGTTCAAAAGTTTCAGATAAAATCGGTGTTATCGAAAACTTGTTGAAAAAAGCTGATAAAGTTCTTATCGGTGGTGGTATGACTTACACATTCCTTAAAGCACAAGGTATCGAAATCGGTAACTCACTTGTTGAAGAAGACAAACTTGAAGTTGCTAAAGAACTTTTGGCTAAAGCTAACGGTAAATTGATCTTGCCAGTTGACTCAAAAGAAGCTAATGCTTTTGCTGATTACACTGAAGTTAAAGATACTGAAGGTGCAGCTGTAGATGCTGGATTCCTTGGTCTCGACATCGGTCCTAAATCAATCGCTAAATTCGATGAAGAATTGACTGGTGCTAAAACAGTTGTTTGGAACGGACCTATGGGTGTGTTCGAAAACCCTGATTTCCAAGCTGGTACAATCGGTGTAATGGACGCTATTGTTAAACAACCAGGCGTTAAATCAATCATCGGTGGTGGTGACTCAGCTGCTGCAGCTATCAACCTTGGTCGTGCAGACAAATTCTCATGGATCTCTACTGGTGGTGGTGCATCTATGGAACTTCTTGAAGGTAAAGTACTTCCAGGTCTTGCTGCATTGACTGAAAAATAATTCTCATTATTGAGAAACAAAAGAGCCCAAAGGGCTCTTTTTTATTTTTGATAAATTAAAATTGAGTAATAGTGGGAGAAGGCGATTTAGTAAACGTATTCACATCTAGCGAAAACGATTTAAACTGTGTTAAAATAAAGGAAAAAAATTTGGTTGTGAGTTATGAAATATCTAAAAAATCTTTTGTCGAATTATAAATTTGATCCGAGTAAGTTTAAGTTAGGGATGCGAACGCTTAAGACAGGCTTATCTGTTTTTCTTGTTCTTTTATTATTTCATTTATTTGGTTGGGAAGGGCTGCAGATTGGAACGCTGACGGCTGTTTTCAGCTTACGTGAAAGTTTAGATAAAAGTGTGCACTTTGGCTTTTCACGTATAGTTGGTAACAGTGTCGGAGGTTTTTTATCTTTGCTCTTCTTTTTAATTAATCAATTTTTCCATAATCAATTTTGGGTAACTTTGATATTTGTTCCTGTATTTACTATGTTAGGAATCATGATTAATGTTTCAATTAATAATAAGGCAGGAATTATTGGCGGAACATCAGCGCTTTTGATTATTACTCTATCAATTCCTGCTGGTGATACGATTTTATATGTTTTTGCAAGAGTATTTGAAACTTTTTGTGGTGTCTTTGTAGCTATTCTTGTTAATTCTGATGTAGACATGGTTCGCGAGTGGTTGAAAAATAAAAATGAAAAAAATTAGGTTTTAATGTTATATTTTCTGACATATGGGGTTGACAGTTTAGAATTTTCAGACTATAATAATTATCGGAAGGAGGTCATCATGAAAGAAAAAGAACTCAGACGTTCCATGGCGGTTTTTCCCATTGGGACAGTAATGAAATTGACCGATTTAACAGCACGTCAGATTCGTTATTATGAGGATCAAGGGTTGATAACCCCAGAACGTACTTCAGGTAACCGTCGTATGTTTTCGTTAAATGATATGGATCGATTGCTTGAAATTAAAGATTTCCTTGACGAGGGGCTAAATATTGCAGCTATTAAGCGAGAATACGCTGATAGACAAGATAAAGCACTTCAAAAGCAGAAGTCTTTAACAGATGCTGATGTTCGTCGAATCTTACAAGATGAACTCCGAAACCAAGGCCGTTTTTCGGCCCCATCACAGTACATTAGCAATTGGCGTATCTAAAAATAAGCGCCGCTCGGTTATTTCGGTTTTAAAAGGAGACCTAAATTCATGACTATTACAGCAGCTGACATCCGTCGCGAAGTCAAAGAAAAAAATGTTACATTTTTACGCTTGATGTTCTCAGATATCGCTGGAACATTGAAAAACGTAGAAATCCCAGCAACTGATGAACAACTTGACAAAGTATTGTCAAACAAAGCAATGTTTGATGGATCTTCAATCGAAGGTTTTGTACGTATCAACGAATCTGATATGTTCTTACACCCAGATCTTGATACATGGACAGTATTCCCTTGGGGTGGTGAAAATGGTGCTGTTGCAGGTTTGATCTGTGATATCTACACTGCTGAAGGTGAACCATTCGCAGGTGACCCACGTGGTAACTTGAAACGTGCACTTCGTCACATGGAAAAAGTTGGTTTCAAATCATTTAACCTTGGTCCAGAACCAGAATTCTTCTTGTTCAAATTGGATGAAAAAGGTGAACCAACTCTTGAAGTAAACGACCGCGGTGGTTACTTTGACCTTGCACCAACTGACCTTGCAGATAACACTCGTCGTGAAATCGTTAATGTTTTGACTGAAATGGGATTTGAAGTTGAAGCAAGTCACCACGAAGTTGCGATTGGTCAACACGAAATTGACTTTAAATATGCTGATGTTTTGAAAGCTTGTGATAACATTCAAATTTTCAAACTTGTTGTTAAAACAATTGCTCGTAAACACGGTCTTTATGCTACATTCATGGCTAAACCTAAATTTGGTATCAACGGTTCAGGTATGCACTGCAACATGTCATTGTTTGACTACGATGGAAATAATGCATTCTTTGATACTGAAGATCCAAAAGGTATGCAATTGTCTGAAACAGCATATTACTTCCTTGGCGGTTTGATGAAACACGCTTATAACTACACTGCAATCATGAACCCAACTGTAAACTCATACAAACGTTTGGTTCCTGGTTATGAAGCACCAGTTTACATCGCATGGGCTGGACGTAACCGTTCACCACTTATCCGCGTACCTGCATCACGTGGAATGGGTACTCGTTTGGAACTTCGTTCAGTTGACCCAACTGCTAACCCATATCTTGCTCTTGCAGTTCTTCTTGAAGCAGGTCTTGATGGTATTGAAAACAAAATTGAAGCTCCAGCTCCAGTTGAATCAAATATCTACATCATGACTCAAGAAGAACGTAAAGAAGCTGGTATCCGTGATCTTCCATCAACATTGCACAATGCCGTTAAAGCTTTGCAAGAAGATGAAGTAGTTAAAGCTGCTCTTGGAAATCACATCTTTACAAACTTTGTGGAAGCTAAGAAAATTGAATGGTCAAGCTATGCGGCCTTTGTTTCACAATGGGAAATTGACAACTATCTAGATCTTTACTAAGAAGTAGTAGTAAGTAAGACAGCTTCTAGCTGTCTTTTTTTTTTCCAAAAAATACCACATTCTAAATAGAAAGTTTAAATAAGAGCTATTCTAATTAGAGAGAATGTGGTATAATGTGAAGTAAATATTCTGAATAATTAGACTATTTTAGTCTATTTTAGACTATTTGTATTAATGATAGGAGTAAGAGCTATGAATGAAAGTGCTTTGAGGGCGCAGCAGACAACGCTTTGGGATCCGTCTTTTGAATCGGATGCTTGTGGGATGGGGTTTGTTGCTCAACTCGATGGTGAAGCAAGTCATACTTTGATTGAATATGCCTTGACAATGTTGACACGTATGAATCACCGTGGTGGTACAGGAGCTGAACCTGATACTGGTGATGGTGCCGGAATGTTGCTTGCTTTACCAGATGAATTTTTCCAATTAAAAGCAAAAGAAGCAGGTTATGATTTACCTAAAAAAGGTGACTACGCTGTTGCGCAACTCTTTTTACCTCAAGATACTGAGGCTAAAGACAGTCTTTTAGAAGCAGTTAAAGCAGAAATTAAATCAGCTGGTTTCCATGTTTTGATGACTCGTGATGTGCCATTCAATTATGACAATTGTGGTCCAGCGGCACAAGAAATTATGCCAAGTTTTGTACAAGTTTTTGTTAAAAAACCTGATGATACTAAAGCTGGTCGTGATTTTGAAGACAAATTGTTCCGCTTGCGTCGTCAACTTGAAAAGAGCTTTTCATCTGATGAATTTTTCATCTGTTCTCTTTCAAGCAAAACAATTGTGTACAAAGGGATGCTTCATGCCTTCCAAGTTGGTCTTTTTTATCCTGACTTGCAAGATGAACATTTCAAATCACACATTGCATTGACACACTCTCGTTTCTCTACAAATACTTTCCCATCTTGGGATCGTGCACAACCATTCCGTTTCTTGGCTCACAATGGTGAAATTAATACACTTCGTGGTGCAGAAAACTGGATGCACAGTCACCAGATTGAAGTTTATAATGAAGAAAACTCAGATTCTGCCAAGTTGGAAAACTGTTTAGAGTATCTTTATCGCAATGGCCGTGATATTCCACAAAGTTTATTGATGATGGTGCCAGAAGCTTGGGGTGATGAATCAGGTCTTCCTGATGATCTTAAAGCATTTTATGAATATGCATCAAGTTTTGTGGCTCCGTGGGATGGTCCAGCTGCTCTTGTCTTTACAGATGGTGATATGGTTGGTGCTCGTTTGGACCGTAATGGTTTGCGTCCTAGCCGTTATTCATTGACAAAAGATAACTTCTTAATCTGTTCTAGTGAATCAGGTGTTGTTGATCTTGAACCAAGTCGCGTTATTGAAAAAGGTGTACTTGGTCCTGGTAATATGATGTTGATTGATACAACTTCTGGTAAATTGATGCGTAATGAAGAAGTGAAAGCTTATTATGCTGCACAACACCCATATAAAGAGTGGGTAGAAGAAAACATTGCACATCTTAATGATTTTGAAGCTTCAGAATTAAATCAAGAAACAAATGACATTGAAACAGTGTGGAAAGCTTACGGATATAATGAAGAAGTTATTCGTACTGTTATTCTTCCAATGTCTGAAAAAGGTGAAGAACCAGTTATTTCTATGGGATTTGATAGCCCACTAGCAGTTCTTTCTAATAAGAGTCAATCTCTTTTCACTTTCTTTAAACAACAATTCGCCCAAGTTACAAACCCACCAATCGATGCGATTCGTGAACAAATTGTCGTTTCAACAAGTGTTTACCTCGGTGGTGATGGTAACTTCAAAGCTGATGGTGCTGATAACTGTGTCAAAGTTAAAATTGATAGTCCAGTTCTTTCAAGCGAAGATTTTGCCAAAATCGCTAACTTGCAAGACGAACGTTATCGTGCAACAACTCTCTCAACAGTTTATGATGTGGTTGAACCATCACATAATCGTTTGCAACGTGCGTTAGAAAATCTTTTCAAAGCGGCTGAAAAAGCTGTTGATAATGGCAGCAAGATTATTATCCTTTCAGACCGCAATGTTAAAGAAAACCAAACAACTATTCCAATGCTTTTAGCTGTTTCTGGTTTGAATAACTACATGGTTGTTAAAGGGAAAGCTAGCCAATTCTCAATTGTTGTTGATACGGCAGAAGCTATTGAAGTTCACCATTTTGCAACTTTAGTTGGTTATGGTGCTGCTGCTGTTCATCCTTATGGTGCTTATGCAACATTGAAAGAATATGGAAAAGATGCAACTGCCTTTGAAAAATATCGTAAAGCAGCTGAAAAAGGTATTGTTAAAGTTATGAGTCGTATGGGGATTTCTACAATCCTTGGTTATAAAGGAGCACAATTGTTTGAAGCAGTTGGACTTTCAGACTCTGTTGTTAATAAATACTTTACAGGTACTGTAACTCGTATTGGTGGATTGTCACTTGACCAAATTGAAAAAGAATATCTTCAACGTATGGAAGATGCATTTGGTCCTCGTCGTGGTGATTATCTTCAAAGTGGCGGTATTTATCAATTTAAAGCAGATGGTGAATATCACCTCTTCAATCCACATACTATTTATAATTTCCAACAAGCTGTTCGCAAAGGTGACTACAAACTCTTTAAAGAATACACAGCTGAATTGGATAAAGAAGCTTTAGCAACTCCAACAACACTTCGTTCAATCTGGGAATTTAAATCAGATCGTCCAAAAGTTGACCTTTCTGAGGTCGAACCAGCTGAAACAATCGTTAAACGTTTCAAAGTTGGTGCCATGAGTTTTGGTTCACTTTCTAAAGAAGCACACGAAACAATTGCTGAAGCAATGAACTCAATCGGAGCTAAATCAAACTCTGGTGAAGGTGGCGAAAACCGCAATCGTTTCAAAGTACAACCAGATGGTCGTAACTTGAATTCTAAGATTAAACAAGTCGCTTCAGGACGTTTTGGTGTTAATGCTGAATACCTTATGTCTGCTGAAGAAATCCAAATCAAGTTGGCACAAGGTGCTAAACCTGGTGAAGGTGGACAATTGCCTGGTCAAAAAGTCTTCCCATGGGTTGCTGAAATTCGTGGTGCAACGCCTGGTGTACGTTTGATTTCACCACCACCTCACCATGATATCTACTCAATTGAAGATTTGGCACAATTGATTTATGACCTTAAAGCTATCAATCCTTATGCTAAAATCAATGTTAAATTGGTTTCAAGTACTGGTGTTGGTACAATCGCTACAGGTTGTGTAAAAGCTGGTGCTGATAAGGTTGTTATTTCTGGTTATGATGGTGGTACCGGAGCTTCTCCACGTAACTCTGTCCGTGATGCTGGTCTTCCATGGGAAATGGGCTTGGCTGAAGCACATCAAACATTGTCACTTAACCGTCTCCGTCAACGTATGACACTTGAAACAGATGGTAAATTGATGACTGGTCGTGATGTTGCTATTGCTACACTTCTTGGTGCAGAAGAATATTCATTTGCAAGTTTGACATTGATTTCTATCGGTTGTGTCATGATGCGTGTATGTTCTCTTAATACTTGTCCGGTTGGTGTTGCAACACAAAATCCAGAACTTCGTAAACATTTTGCTGGTAAACCTGAACATGTTATTAACATGATGATGTTCATGGCAGAAGAATTGCGTGAATACATGGCTGAACTTGGTTTCCGTTCTGTTGATGAAATGGTTGGTCACTCAGAAATCTTGAAAGCAAAATTCATTCCAAAAGGAAAAGCTAAATCACTTGATTTCTCTCGTATGCTCGGAACTGCTTATCCAATTGAACGTAAAACTGAAGATCCATTTGCTGAAGCACGTCAATGGAAAGAATTGGATGGATTTGCCAAAGCTGCTGTTGACAACGGTGCAAGTGTAACAGTTAAAGAAACAATTAATAACGTTCAACGTGCTGTTGGTGCTCGCATGGCAGGTTGGATGGCTGAACGTTACGGTAACTATTCAGTTGAACCTGGTTTGATTAAATACGAATACACTGGTATTGCTGGACAATCATTTGCAAGCTTCATTACTCAAGGTATGGAATTGACATTGATTGGTGAAGCTAATGACTATATTGCGAAATCAATGTCAGGTGGACGTTTGATTGTTAAACCACCACATGATGCAGCCTATGATATCGAAAATTCACCAATTGTAGGTAACGTTGCTCTATTTGGTGCTGTTAAAGGTGAAGCTTACTTTGCTGGTCGCGCTGGTGAACGTTTCTGTGTTCGTAACTCAGGTGCAAAAGTTGTTGTTGAAGGTGTAGGAGCCCACGGTTGTGAATATATGACAGGTGGTGTTG
>NZ_DGTE01000021.1:0-985 GCF_002393675.1 Streptococcus sp. UBA4344 | reverse complement strand
CTTTGCCGCTGGTATGAGTGGTGGTGTTGCTTACGTTTATGATGTAAATGGTGACTTTGCTGAAAAAGTAAACCGTCAAATGGTTGATCTTTACAAAGTTGGTGAAACACGTGGTGATGATGTCTTGGTAGATATGATTCAAAAACACTACGAATACACTGGTAGTGCTAAAGCTAAACGTTTGCTTGATAACTGGGCACAAGAAGTTGATAAATTTGTTAAAGTTTACCCAACTGAATTCCATGAAATCAATAATATTGAGTATGCTCTTGCCAACACTGGTTTAGAAGGTAATGAACTTGAATTGCGTACTTTCGAAATTGCAACTGGTGGTGCAGAAACAGCTGCAGAAAAAGAAGAACTTCTCGCACAAGTAACAGGGGGTAAATAAAATGGCTAATCCGTTTGGATTTTTGAAATACGATCGAAAAGATAATCCGTTTCGTCCTGTTGCTGAACGCATCTTGGACTTTGAAGAATTACAAGTTCCATTGTCAGAAGAAGAACGCCAAAAACAAGCTGCGCGTTGCATGTCTTGTGGGATTCCTTTCTGTCATTCAGGTCAATTTTACGGTGGTGGACGTGCGGTTTCAGGTTGTCCAAACGACAACTTGATTCCGGAATGGAATGACTTGGTTTACAAAGGCGACTATAAGCGCGCATTTGAGCGTCTTTCACGCACTAACCCGTTTCCAGAAATGACTGGACGTGTTTGTCCAGCACCGTGTGAAAAAGGCTGTACAGAAGGTCTTAATGGCTCTGGAGTTACTATCCATGATAATGAACGCTTTATCATTGATACTGCATTTGAAAATGGTTGGGTTGAAGAATCTGGTCGCCCAACTTATCGTACTGGATTTAAAGTTGCTGTTATTGGTTCAGGACCTGCGGGACTTTCAACTGCATGGCGCCTTAACAAACTTGGTCATAGTGTAACAGTATATGAACGTAGTGATCGTTTTGGTGGACTTTTGATGTACGGTAT
>NZ_DGTE01000011.1:0-54929 GCF_002393675.1 Streptococcus sp. UBA4344 | reverse complement strand
TAGATACCTGATTCGTTAACAGCCAAACGTACAGTAGGGATGATTCCTTTTGCTTCACGTTCTGCAATATAAGCAGCTTTTTCTTCTTCAGACATACCAAGGAATTCGTTGATGTAACGAGGTGTTTCACCAGCAGCTTCTTGGCGTTCACGTTCTGCAGCTAGTTCTTCTTCAGTAACGTATGATTTATAAGCTTTACCTTCAGCCAACAATTGGTCAATGTATTTTTGGTAGATGTCCAAACGTTCTGATTGGCGATATTTTTCGTGAGTTTGTGGGCTTTCGTCCCAATCCATTCCCAACCATTTCAGGTTTTCCAATTGTGAACGTTCACCGTCTTCGACATGACGTTTACGGTCAGTATCTTCGATACGGATTACAAAATCACCACCATGGTGACGAGCGTAAAGATAATTAAAGAGCGCTGTACGCGCATTTCCGATGTGTAAAAGTCCTGTTGGACTTGGTGCATAACGCACGCGAATTTTCTTAGGCATTTTCGTCTCCTGTTAAATTTCAATCGTTTCTATTATAGCACAATCTTGAGTATTGGAACAAAAAATTCAGCTGAAAAACAGCTGAATTCCTTCTTATATTTGAGATTTTGATCAATCGGGTTTTAACTTGATGCTGCGCTGCCTGCACTCGATTCTTTTTCCTTCACATAATCAATAGCAATCACTAAAGAAATGACCAAATCTGAAAGGGAATCGTCGTAAATTTCTACTTGATAGGTTGAAGGAAATCTAAACCATTGTTGGCGAATATTAGCCACTTCGCGTCCTTGATTAAGCAAGCTAAAATTCATATTCCAGATATCACCTGACACCTCTAGTCCAAAATCAGAGATATCATATTTAGCTTTTAATAACGAAAAACGTCTTTGAATCGTGATTTCCTTACCATCTGCAAAAGTCACCGTAAAACGCTGGAAAGGAAAACTGAAACCTTGTTTGATATGACTGACGGTTTTGCCTTGACTATCAGAAATCGTAAATTCTTTAAATAATTTTAACAAGGACCCTTGAACATGATAGGCTAGCTGCTTATCTTCATCAAAAATATCAAACTTTCCAGCTAGTGACCATAACTTTTGTTTGATTTCAAATCTTCGCATAACCTTTCCCCTTATTTCTCTACCTACAACCCTTTTAAGCAATTCAGATCAAAAATTATCCACAAGTTTAGTTACTATGGCAAATCATTTCCTGCAGCCAAGTAAATCTCATACCACTCTTTTCGTGTCAATACAAACTCTGTAGCCTTAGCTGCCTCTGCCACTCGTACTGCCTTAGTGGTTCCGATAACAGCTTGCATTTGAGCAGGATAACGCAAGACCCAAGCAATAGCAATCGCTGATGGTGTCACTTGATATTTTTCTGCCAAACGTTCCAAAACGCGATTCAATTCTGGGTATTTTTCAGAACCCAAGAAAACACCACCAAAATAATCGAACTGAAGCACTGACCAGGCTTGAATAACTACATCGTTTAAGCGACAATATTCAAAAATACTACTATCACGAACAATACCTGCTTCTTGATTCATATTAACATGAAAACCAGCATTAAAACCTGGGCTAAAAGCTGCGCTCAATTGCAATTGATTAGCTACCAAAGGTTGCTTAACATCCTTTTTAATCAATTCCATCATCATCGGATTCTGATTCGATACTCCAAAATCGATAACCTTGCCTTGTGCCTTTAACAGATTAAAAGCCTCTGCTATTTCTTCAGGTTCCATCAGAGCATCTGGACGATGAAGCAATAGTGAATCAATGTAATCAATATTAAGACGCTCCAAAATGCCATCTACAGCTTTAAGGATATGTTCTTTTGAAAAATCAAAGTACGTAAACTCCTCCATTCGAATGCCACATTTTGATTGAATCCACATTTTTTCACGCAAATCTGGGCGTCGTTTCAAAACTTCTCCAAGAATACGTTCACATTCCCCATGCCCGTAACAATCTGCAATATCAAAGGCATTAATTCCAACTGCTAAAGCTGATTCAATTAATGCTTCAACTTGATCAACTGTCATTTCTGAAATACGCATTAATCCCAAAACAACCTCTGAAATTTCTGTCTGGCGTTCACCAAATTTGATATATCTCATCATTTCCTCTTTTCTCTAAATCCAAAATTACATGCTAACCTCTGTAATGCGACCAGTATCCACATCATAAACAGCACCAGAAATCACAATATCATCAGGAATCAAAGGAGAATTACGCAATTTTGTAATATCCTCTCGAACGCTTTCTTCAACATCAGAAAAGGGCAAAAAGTCTTTTCCATGCACCTCTACTCCTAGATCACGCGCTAACTGCTCTGCAAAGCCTTCATTACTAAGTCCCTGCATGCCACAATCCGTATGGTGCAAAACAACAATCTCGCGTGTACCAAGTTGCTGCTCTGAAATCACCAATGAACGAATGGTATCATCTGTCACGCGCCCGCCTGCGTTCCGCAAAATATGAGCATCACCAAGCGCCAAACCCAGCGCATGCGCCACATGCAGACGTGAATCCATACAAGTAACAATAGCAACATGCGTTTTAGGTTTCTGAGGCAAATGCGCCGTTCCATGTAAGTCTGCATATGCTTGATTTGTTTTTAAAAATTTTTCAAAATAAGACATTCAAATTTCTCCTTAAGAGTCGCTCATGATAGCGTTTTTCTCATCTTATCATTTTTAGTTTTGCTTGTCGCCTAAAAAGACTTCTACTCCACAATACAAAAAAACTGAGACTTACATCTCAGTTTTTCTTCATTAGCCAAATACTTTTTTGAGTACTTCACCAACAGTTGTCACACCAATGACTTGAATATTATCTGGAATATCAATACCTGATAGAGAATTCTTTGGTGCGTAAACTTTGGTAAAGCCAAGTTTTGCCGCTTCGTTGATACGTTGTTCAATACGTGTCACACGACGAATTTCACCAGTCAAGCCAATTTCACCGATAAACGCTTCTTGAGGATTAGTTGGCTTTTCTTTGTAACTTGAGGCAATAGCCACCGCAACAGCCAAATCAATCGCTGGTTCATCAAGCTTAACACCACCAGCTGACTTAAGATAAGCATCTTGGTTCTGCAAAAGAAGCCCACAACGTTTTTCAAGAACCGCCATAATAAGACTAACACGGTTAAAATCAAGTCCCGTTGTCGTACGTTTGGCATTTCCAAAAACAGTCGGTGTCACCAAAGCTTGAACTTCCGCCAAAATTGGACGACTGCCTTCCATGGTTACCACGATAGCTGAACCAGTCGCACCATCCAAACGTTCTTCTAAGAAGACCTGACTTGGATTGAGCACTTCGACTAGACCACCAGATTGCATTTCAAAAATGCCGATTTCATTAGTTGAACCGAAACGGTTTTTCACCGCACGTAAAATACGGAAGGTATGATGACGTTCCCCTTCAAAGTAAAGAACTGTGTCCACCATGTGTTCAAGCATACGAGGACCCGCAAGCTGCCCTTCCTTTGTCACATGACCAACGATAAAGGTTGCGATATTATTGGTCTTAGCCAATTGCATAAGCTCTGCTGTTACTTCACGCACTTGAGATACCGAACCTTGGACTCCTGAAATATCAGGGCTCATAATGGTTTGAATCGAGTCAATAATCAAGAAATCAGGTTGAATTTGCTCGATTTGTGCGCGAATGGCTTGCATATTTGTCTCAGCATAAAGGTAGAATTCATTGTCAATGTCGCCAAGACGCTCACTACGTAATTTAATCTGCTCAGCTGATTCTTCACCAGACACATAAAGAACAGTTCCTTTGTCTGCTAACTGAATCGAAACTTGCAAAAGAAGCGTTGATTTTCCGATACCTGGGTCACCACCAATAAGCACCAAACTACCTGGCACGACGCCGCCACCAAGCACTCGGTTAAATTCATCCATATCAGTCTTGGTACGTGAATAGTTAATCGAGCTAACATCCTTCAACTTGGTTGGCTTACTCTTTTCACCCATCAAACTAACACGCGCATTTTTAACCTCTTGCACTTCAACTTCTTCAACAAAAGACGTCCAAGACGAACAGTTCGGACAACGCCCTAAATATTTCGGAGAATGATAGCCACACTCCTGACAAATAAACGTTGTTTTTTTCTTAGCGATAGCTCATTACCTCCTTGCTTAGTTTCTTACCTTAAGGCCTTATTTTCCTGTTGACCCAAATCCGCCAGTACGTACGCCGTCTGCTTCGTCACCATCAGCAACCAAGAAAGGCATGAAAACACCTTGAACAATGCGTTCGCCAGCTTCAACGACGACAGTTTCATCTGTGATATTTTTCATTTGCGCAAAGATATGTCCTTCATTTGCGGGATTGCCATAATAATCACCGTCAATGACACCAACTGAATTAATCAAAACCAAACCTTTTTTACGTGGATTTGATGAGCGGTCAAAAAGATAAAGCACTTCGCCAGCTTGCATATAAGCTTTGACACCAGTTGGCACCAATTTAATCTCACCAGGTGCGATTTCTGTTGTGACAGCCGCTTTCAAATCATAACCAGCCGCATGTGCTGTTTCACGTTTTGGTAGCAATGTTTCATCTGTGAATTGTGAAACCAATTCAAACCCTCTAATTTTGCTCATTTTGTCTCCTTAATTATCTATTCGTATTAAATTTCTTTTCCTTCAAAGGTAAAGCGAATGTGTGGGAATTCTTTTTCACCATCTTTTCCAACCATAAATTCCTTAGCTTCTTTTTTGATTTGATTTAAATCAACACCTTGGATTTTTGCTGCAAAGACACAGCCACAATAACATTGACGGTAGATATCATATTCTTCACACATTTCAACTGAACGGCGGTAGCCATTGTTTTTCTTGAAATCACTTGGCAAATATTTAGTCGCATAAACTTTTTGGACTTCAATACCAACACTGTTGATGACTTGAGAATTTTTGTGTGGACTGATTGTTAGTGCACTGGCAAAGTAATCATATCCAAGCTCAACTGCCATTTTAGCAGCTTTATCCAAACGATAATCAAAGCAAACCGTACAACGTTCTCCACCTTCAGGTTCATCCTCTAAGCCATGAACCTTTTGGAAATATTCTGATGGGTCATATGGTGCCTCAATGAAATCAACAGTATTGCCTGTTTTTTCATTAAATTCTGAGATGAACTTTTGCACCACATAAGCACGACGAAGATATTCATCTTTAGGGTGAATATTTGAATTAGCAAAATAAACCGTCACATCAGCATATTGCGTTAAATATTCTAAAGTATATGTCGAACACGGTGCACAACAAACGTGGACAAGAATTTTAGGCCTTACTTCTTCTTGCGCCCAACGCTTTGCCATTTGTTGCATGACACGGTCGTAGTTGATTTTTTGATTGGGATTCATCTTAGACAGAATCTCTTCTAAATCAATCACCTGATAAGTCTTCCTTTCCTATTCCTGTTAAGTCATTTCATTATACCACAAGTTATTTTACAAAAACATATCGACGTTTTTCTACAATATAGCTTCCATAAAAATATGACAAAACTCACCTTTTCTAATAAACAAAGACAAACAGACTGCTCTTATGATATAATGGAAAATGTAATCTTGCTCGTTTAAGAGAGGAGTAAAAATGACAAGACAAAAAGTTGCTGTCTTAGGGCCTGGTTCTTGGGGAACCGCTCTTGCACAAGTATTAAACGACAATGGACATGAAGTTTGTCTATGGGGAAATATCCCAGAACAAATCGAAGAATTAAATACGAAACACACAAATACTCGCTACTTCAAAGATATCACTATCTCTGAAGACATCAAAGCGACACTTGATTTAAAAGAAGCACTTACAGATGTTGATGCTATCTTGTTTGTTGTTCCAACAAAAGTAACACGTTTGGTTGCAAAACAAGTCGCTGAAACACTTGACCACAAAGCTGTTATCATGCACGCTTCTAAAGGTCTTGAACCTGGAACACACGAACGTCTTTCAACAATTCTTGAGGAAGAAATTCCTGCTGAATTGCGCTCTGAAATCGTCGTTGTCTCTGGACCAAGCCATGCTGAAGAAACAATTGTTCGAGATATTACTTTGATCACTGCTGCTTCAAAAGATCACGAAGCTGCTAAATACGTTCAAAAACTCTTTAGTAACAATTATTTCCGTCTCTACACTAATACTGACATCATCGGTGTAGAAACAGCTGGTGCCCTAAAAAACATCATCGCTGTTGGAGCTGGTGCCCTTCACGGTCTTGGTTTTGGTGACAACGCTAAGGCTGCTGTCATCACACGTGGCCTTGCTGAAATTACGCGCCTTGGGGTTAAATTGGGAGCTAACCCTCTCACTTACAGCGGACTTTCTGGTGTCGGAGACCTTATCGTAACAGGAACATCTGTTCACTCTCGTAACTGGCGAGCTGGTGATGCTCTTGGTCGCGGTGAAAAACTCGAAGATATCGAGAAAAACATGGGCATGGTTATCGAAGGGATTTCAACAACTAAAGTTGCTTATGAGCTAGCCAAAGAATTGGATGTTTACATGCCAATCACAAGTGCTATCTACAAAGTCATCTACGAAGGTGCTGACGTTCGTGATAGCATTCTTGGCATGATGTCAAATGACTTCCGTTCAGAAAACGAATGGCACTAAAATTAAAATTATAATATAATTTAATTCAGCATAGTTTATTTATGAAAAGGAGTTCTCGTATGAGTATGAGAAAAGTTAGAAAAGCCGTTATTCCCGCTGCTGGTCTTGGAACACGTTTCTTGCCAGCTACAAAAGCACTCGCTAAAGAGATGCTTCCAATTGTTGATAAACCAACCATCCAATTTATCGTCGAAGAAGCCTTGAAATCAGGTATTGAAGATATCTTGGTTGTTACTGGTAAATCAAAACGTTCTATCGAAGACCACTTTGACTCAAACTTCGAATTAGAATACAATTTGGAACACAAAGGGAAAACTGATCTTCTTAAACTCGTTAATGACACTACAGCCATTAATCTTCACTTCATCCGTCAAAGTCACCCTCGTGGACTTGGTGATGCTGTCCTTCAAGCTAAAGCTTTTGTAGGCAACGAACCATTCGTCGTTATGCTAGGTGATGACCTTATGGATATCAACAACGATAAAGCTGTTCCACTTACAAAACAATTGATTAACGATTATGAAAACACACACGCATCAACAATTGCTGTTATGCCTGTACCACACGAAGAAGTTTCATCTTATGGTGTTATCGCACCTCAAGGCGAAGGAAAAGACGGACTTTACAGTGTTGAAACATTCGTTGAAAAACCAGCACCTGAAGATGCACCTAGTGATCTTGCTATTATCGGTCGCTACCTTCTTACTCCAGAAATCTTCAATATTCTTGAAACTCAAAAACCTGGAGCTGGTAATGAAATCCAATTGACAGATGCTATCGATACTTTAAACAAAACACAGCGTGTTTTTGCGCGTCAATTTAACGGTGATCGCTATGATGTCGGTGATAAATTCGGCTTCATGAAAACTTCTATTGACTATGCCCTTGAACACCCACAAATCAAAGATAATATGAAACAATATCTTATCGAATTGGGAAAAAAATTAGAAGCTGAATCAACTAAAAAAGAAACTAAATAATATGCTATAACATAAAAAAGTTCCTCTAGACACTGTCTAGAGGAACTTTTTATTATAACTTTAATGTAAAGCCAAGACAATCAAGAAAAGACTTAAGCCAACGTAAGCCGCTGCCGCCAACCAACGTTGCCATGGTTTAAACATACCTTTCTCCACAAGCGTTGGTAAAAAGATGGCACATAAGACACCCCCCACAAGACCACCAATATGACCAGCAATCCCAATACTTGGAGTAAATAAATTAAAAATCAAATTCACAATAATCAAAGCTTGATAATTTCTACCAAGTTCTTTCAAATAAGGATTTCTTCCAAAATACCCAGCAACCATAATCGCCGCAAAAACACCGAAAAGCGATGTTGAAGCCCCCGCAGCAATCACGTTTGGCGTAAAGAAAAGCGTAAAGATATTCCCAACAATCCCTGATAAAACATACAAAGCTAAAAACTTATGATGTCCCCAAATTTGCTCTGCCAATTGTCCGACAAAATAAAGCGTCAACATATTAAAGAAAAAATGTTCCCATCCAATGTGCACAAAAATCGGAGTTACCAAACGCCATAATTGGCTTGGAAATAGGCTAACATAAGCTCCACACATTCCACCAGCATTAAAAATCGCTTGGTTGGATGTGGCATTTCCAAAATAAATTACCTGCATGGCTATAAAAACCAAAGTCGTTAGAGCCAGCAAAAAAATCGTCACTGGACTTTTTTTAATAACGTTTTTCATCGACTAAATACCTCCATAACAGCGACATCATGACTGTCTGGCTGAAACTCTACTTTCTGACACTCATAAATCGTACTGATTGTTTTGCCTTTATAATCCACTAAATACCTGTCATAATAGCCAGCTCCATATCCAATTCGAAAACCATCTTGGTTAAAAACAACGCCTGGCACATGAATCAAATCGATTTCTGACTTATCCACAGCTTTGTCACAAGCAGGTTCCCACAAGCCAAATGATGTTTTCACCAAGTTATCCACATCATAGAGACAAAAAATCATTTTGCCGTGTGGGTAAGTCTTTGGTACTAAAATGGTTTTGCCATCTTTTTGAGCTTGTTTAATCAATAATTCGGTATTGTACTCAAAATCAAAAGCTAAATAAGTGGCAATAGTATCCGCTTTTTGATAAGCAGAAGATGCTAGCAACTCATCTAATAAAGCCTTATCTTTCAAGGCTTTTTCTTTTCTATCTTGATGTTTTAAATGAGCAATGATACTCTTTCGTAAGGGTACTTTTTCCATGCTTTTATGATAACACAAAACCGAGATTTTACTCAGCAAAAACCTTAAAATTTACTTTAAGGTTTCTTTAAGGTTTCTCCGATATACTGTATCTATCCTAAATAGCGGTTCTCCCAAACCGCTGGGAATTGGCTCTTTTGGAGTTATTCCCTTTTCATAAATCTCCTGGACATGATTGAAAAATCATGTCCTTCCCTTTTTAAGCCGCTAGCTCCCAATAGCGGCTTTTTTTATTTTTCAAATACAAAAAAAGGTAGCAAGACTAAAAACTTGCTACCTTTTTAATGACTTGCTTTTTCTTTCAAGAAAGCTGAAATTTCACTAACCGCAAACGGAAGAGCTGCTTCATTTGGACTCATCTTAGGATGGTGAAGAGCGTAAGGTGTTTCAACTCCTAACCAGAACATCACTCCTGGAATTTTATTTAACAAATACCCAAAATCTTCTCCAGTCATAGCTGGCAAACAATCAATCAAATGAACCGCTTCTCTGTTTCTAAAGAAATCCATAAGTTCACTTGCTAGTTCAGGATTATTTTCTACAGGTAAATAACCACCCTGCTTAAGGTTTACATCAACTTCCATACCAAAACTTGCTGCCACTCCTTGGGCTATCTCTGTTACACGTTTTTGAATTAAGAGACTCATCTCCTGCGTTAACGTTCGGATAGTCCCGTGCAACTGCGCGGTTTCAGCAATAACATTATTAGTAGTTCCAGAATGGAAAGACCCAAAAGTGACAACACCACCTTGAATAGGATCAACATTTCGGCTGACGATTGTCTGTACCTGAGTGACAAAATAGGACGCCGCAACCAAGGCATCGTTAGCTTCGTGTGGAAAAGCTGCATGTCCGCCTTTTCCTTTAAACGTCACCAAAACTTCACAAGTCCCTGCAAATAAAGTTGAGGTATTTGTCGCGATATCACCAACTTTAAAATCAGGTCTCACATGAAGCCCATAAAATTCATCTGGCTTCCAATCTCCAAAAGCATTATCTTGATACATCAGCATGCCACCAGCCTCATTTTCCTCAGCTGGTTGGAAAAGGAAAAGAAGATTATTTTTAGGCTGTACTTGTACCAATTCATTTAACAAACCAAGAGCAACTGTCATGTGCATATCATGACCACAAGCATGCATACGTCCTTCATGTTGACTAGAAAATGGTAGACCCGTCTCTTCAATCACTGGCAAGGCATCGATATCTGTGCGCCAGCCAATGGTCTTCTGAGGAGCTGAACCTTTTAAAAAGACCAAAATACCAGTTCGCCAAGTACGTTGTTCAACAAAATTTTTTCCAGCTGTGATTTCTGCAATACGGTCTAAAAGGTAAGCTTGAGTTTTAAATTCCTCCAAACCAATCTCAGGAATCTGATGCAAATCACGACGAATTTTAATTAAATCTAAAGTCATATTGTTTCCTTTATTTTTTAAAAGCTTGAGAGAATTTCCCAAGCCTTTATATCTCTTATTATAAATTACGCAAAGCGTCTTCAAGCGCTGTTTTTTGTTGTGTTTTGGCATCAATTTCTTTAATGACACGTGCAGGAACGCCTGCTACCACAACATTTTCTGGAACATCTTTAGTGACAATAGCTCCCGCTGCTACGACAGAACCATTACCAACTTGAACACCTTCGATAACCACGGCATTAGCACCAACAAGAACATTGTCACCGATGCGAACTGGTTCAGCTGAAGCTGGCTCGATAACACCTGCAAGAACAGCACCAGCACCAATGTGACTGTTTTTACCAACAATAGCACGTCCACCAAGAACAGCACCCATATCAATCATTGTCCCAGCACCGATTTCAGCACCGATATTGATAACTGCTCCCATCATAACAACGGCATTGTCACCGATAGTCACTTGGTCACGAATAATCGCACCTGGTTCAATACGAGCATTAATATGGCGTTTATCAAGAAGTGGCACTGCTGAATTACGACCATCTTGCTCAACAACATAGTCTTTGTTTTCAGTCAAATTAGCCAAAAGTGGTTCAACATCTTTCCAGTCACCAAAAAGCACATTGCCAAGTTTTAGGACGTTTTCTGGAACTGCTGCAGCCAATTCACCTTCAAATGTCACCTTAACATTTGTCTTTTTCTCCGCATTCCCAATAAACGCAATAATCTCTTGAGCCGTCATTTTTTGTGCAGTCATATTTAAGATACCAAGAGTGTTAAATAGCAGAAATTCGCCTTTTCTAATACTTTAGCTTGGGGTAATAAAAACCACTCCCTTGCCAAACACTCTATTCCTTCCATTCAAAGTTAGTTAATTGTATACTATTATAACAAATATTCAGAAAATTTGGAAAGAATTTTTATTAAAAAATCACTCAGCAAAAACTGAGTGATTAGTTTATTATTGAATATCTAACTTAACAACTGCTGGTTCAGCTGTAAATGAGAAACTTGGTTCTACTTCGACTTCGATATCACCACTACCGTTAACGCCGAAATATTGGACAGCACCTTCAAAACTACGTCCTTTTGAAATAGAATCTAAAGTTCCACCATTTGGATAAGTATCCATTTTTTTACCATTCACATATAATTCCAAATCATCACCTAAGACATAATCATCATCTGATAGATTATTAACGTTATAAGTAACTTTCAGAACTTTTTCTGGATTAGTATCAGCAAATTCATTACGTTCATCAGACCATTCAGCACCAGTAATAGTGATTTCCGCTTCATCTTTAAAGGTAATAACATCACCTACTTTATAAGTCTTCCCTTTATCCTGTGAACTTTCTTTTGTTGATGAAACAGCTGATGTACTTTCACTTTTTGCACTTGAACTAGCACTTGTGTCTTTTGAATCGCTATCACCACCCATGTTGGCAAATACTCCAATAAGTACAACTGCTGCTAATACAATAAACCATGCACGTTTATAAAAAGGCTTCTTTTCAACGTACACTTTACCATCTTCGGCTTTGATTTTTTTAGCCATCTTTCCTTCTCCATTTTCCTTAAAATTTCCTCAATCATTATATATATATATATTGTCAATAGGTTTCAGAAATTTTTTTGATAAATTTGGGGGAAATTTTCGCACACAAAAAAGCTTCCTTTCGGAAGCTTTCTATCTGTGTATTGATGAATTAAAGACGTGCGTTCAATTCAGCTGACAAGTCTTCAAATCCTGGTTTACCAAGAAGAGCAAACATGTTTTTCTTGTATGCTTCTACACCTGGTTGGTTGAATGGGTTAACAGCGTTAAGGTAACCTGAAAGACCGATAGCCAACTCGAAGAAGTAGATTGTGTAACCAAGAGTGAATTCATCTTGTTGAGGAAGTGTCAAGAACATGTTAGGTACACCACCGTCAGTGTGAGCAAGAAGTACACCATCAGTTGCTTTTTTGTTTACGAAGTCAACATCTTTACCTTGAAGGTATCCAAGACCATCAAGATCTTCTGACAATTCAGGGATAACAACGTTTTTACGTGGTTTATCAACACGAACAACTGTTTCGAAGATGTTACGGTAACCTTCTTGGATAAATTGACCAAGTGAGTGAAGGTCAGTTGAGAAGTTAGCAGATGTTGGGTAGATACCTTTTTGGTGTTTACCTTCTGATTCACCAGCTAATTGTTTCCACCATTCACCAAAGTATTGAAGTGATGGTTCGTAGTTAGCCAAGATTTCAGTGATGTAACCTTTACGGTAAAGTACATTACGAACTGCAGCGTATTGGTAAGCGATGTTTTCTGAGATTTCAGCAGAAGTTAATTCTTTACGAGCAGCGTTAGCACCGTTCATAAGAGCTTCGATATCGATACCAGCAGCAGCGATTGGAAGAAGACCTACAGCAGTCAATACTGAGAAACGTCCACCAACGTTATCTGGAACAACAAATGTTTCCCAATCGTTAGCAACAGCTTCAACTTTAACAGCACCTTTAGCTTTATCAGTTGTAGCGTAAATACGTTTGTTAGCTTCTTCTTGACCGTATTTTTCAACTAGAAGTTCTTTGAAGACACGGAAAGCGATAGCTGGTTCAGTTGTAGTACCTGATTTAGAAATGATGTTAACTGAGAAATCTTTGTCTTTAACGTATTCAACAAGGTCTGCAAGGTAAGTTGAAGAAATTGAGTTACCAGCGTAAAGGATTTGTGGACCTTTACGATCTGCAGATGCTTGAAGGTTGTAGAAGTGATTGCTCAAGAAATCGATAGCAGCACGTGCTCCAAGGTAAGAACCACCGATACCGATAACGACAAGAACTTCGCTGTCTGATTGGATTTTAGCAGCAGCTTTTTGGATACGAGCAAATTCTTCTTTGTCGTAGTTTTCAGGAAGGTCTACCCAACCAAGGAAATCAGAACCAGGTCCTGTACCTTTACGCAAATATTCGTCAGCAACGTTGACTTGTGTTTGCATGAAGTCGATTTCTTCTTGTTCGACGAATTGACCCAACAATTTTGAATAGTCAAATTTAATATGTGTCATTACAATACTCCTCAAAAAATTAAATTTCTCTTCTATATTACTCTTTTATGCACTTTTTTTCAATCATTTTTGCTAAATAATCCTATAAAATAAAGCGTTTCATGGACTTTTTCTAACTTACTGAAAACTTTCATGAAACAATCATTCAAGCATGAAAAACTCCGCTTTTTTTGCATGATTTCAAGCATTTTAAAGAATAAAAAAGAGCACACACCTACAATCGCTTAGGGCTGCTGGATTCCTCCCCTGACCCGCTTCACGCGCAGATGTTGCTCCAAAGAATATTATATCATAAATTTTTGATTATGCAAATTAGCACTGTCCTTTAGCAGCACGCTTGGCAGCCTTCTTTTTCTCACGATTTTGACGGAAAAAATCTTGCATGATTCCAGCGCACTCTGCTTCAAGAATGCCAGTCTCCACCTCAACACGATGATTGAGGCGAGTATCAGTCAAGATGTCATACAAACTACCTGCACCGCCAAATTTTTGATTAGCCGCCCCGTAAATCACTTGCGGAATACGGGCAAGCCCAATAGCTCCGCTACACATGACACAAGGTTCAATGGTAACAAATAAAGTACTCTCAAGCAAACGCCAGTTACCTTCATTCTCATTGGCTTCGTTGATAGCCATAATTTCAGCATGTAAGATTGCTTTTTGCTGTTCTTCGCGCGCGTTGTGCCCGCGTCCAATAATCTCACCATCTTTGACGATAACACAGCCAATAGGAATCTCACCCTTTTCCAATGACTTCCTAGCTTCCTTGAGCGCTTCACCCATGAAATATTCTTTTTCTTCCTGTGTAAATTCAGCCATTAGAGCTCTCCAAGTTGCCATGATTTGTGTGGTTCAGCCAAACCAACAGGAACACCTTCAGCATAAATTTGTGCTTCTTCTTTAAGAACTTGAAGATGATTTTTAGCATCAATACCTTGTGGAGGTACTGGTGGTGTATGTGTCAAAACGAGTGATTTAACACCTGCAGCTTTAGCAATTTGTCCAGCTTCTTTTGTTGTCAAATGTGCTGGGTGATTTTCATTACCAGCATAAAGATAAACATCTGCTAAAAAGAGATCTGCGCCTGCGGCGAATTGTTCCAAATCAGCAAAGTAACCAGTGTCACCAGTAAAGACAAGTGTCTGACCTATAGCACGTTCTACAATTCGAAAAGCGTAACAAGGAACGGGATGAACAGTCTTAATAAAGGTAATATCAAATGGACCAATATGCTCAACACCAGAGACATTATAGGCTTTCCCTTCAGAGACACCAGGCAAAGTTAATTTGGCAAATTCGACTTCATCTTCAGTGTGTCCGTAAATCGGCAATACTTTTGGTGTCCATAGATGTTTTGGATAAAGTTGGAAATAATGACGCAAGACACCTAAATCAGCAATGTGATCAGGGTGATAATGTGAAATAATCACCGCATCCAAATCAAGTGGATTGATTTCTTTTTCTAGCTCCGTAACGGCACGACTTCCGCAATCCATAAGTAATTGAAAACCATCTTCACTCGTAACGAGATAAGAGGTTGTTCCGCCATCTTTATAAGGGTATGCACCCCAGCAACCAAGTGTTGTGAGTTTCATAAGCGACTCCTTCTCTATTTATACTTACTCACATTATAACAGAAATAGACGCTTTTTTAAAAAGACTGTTCTCTTATGCCAAGCCTAATTTATCTTTAAATTTATAAGCAATAGTACTAGCAACCACAGCTTTAATTGTATCCCCAGGAATAAAAGCAAGATTTGATAAAAGCGATGTCACTAAAGGCATGTGCATGTAAACAGAGAGATAAATAGCTCCTGCCACATCAACAAACAAAACTCCACCAAGTAAAATCGCAACTAAATAACTGATAAATGATGTATTTTTAAAACCCTCCAAAACCAAATTAACTAAAATTGGCACGAAAAACCAAGCAATGACATAACCAGCTGTTGGTCCAGCCAAAACGGCAAATAGAGTTCCTCCTGAGAAAGCTGGTAAAAGCATTCCTAAAAGGAAAAATAAAAGAATTGATAAACTCCCCTTCTTCCAACCTAACAAAACTCCTGCTAACATGACTCCCAAATTCTGCAAAACAATTGGAACAGGAATAAATCCCAGTGGAATGGCTGGAATGAAGCCCAAAATAACCAAAATAGTTGCCATCATGGCAATGTAAAGTAAATCCCTGACGTTTTTCATAACCTACTCCTTTGAAAAATAAATAGTCTCATGTAACTGACACTTTGGATTAAAGGCATGGTGACAATAAGGGCAAAACCCTTTTTTATACTCCGTAAAAGTTAACGTATGACGACAACTGCCACAAAGCACAGGTGCATCATCGTCTACCGAAACAGGCTCAAAAGGGTGATCTCGCAACTGGTCATGACACTGATAACAAGCAAAATATTCCTGACACTTGCCACACTTCAAAGCAACAACGTCACGTTCTGTGTGATAATGTTGGCATCTTCCCTCACTATCAAGATCAATTCCATAAATCATTATAATCACCAACCTTTTAACAAAGTTTACTACTTCATTTTATTTTAGTCAACTATTTTTTATATATAGGTTAACACTTTTTGAGATTCAAGAAAAAAAGCCTGAAACAATCGTTTCAAGCTTCATAATATATTAGAAATTACGGTCACTCTTATTGTAGCCATAACGTTCAAAGAAATCTTCACGGAATTCCAAAAGATTATCATCCATGATTGCTTGACGAACTTTTTTCATCAAGTTTACAAGGAAGTAAAGGTTATGGTAACTTGTCAAACGAAGACCAAAGGTTTCATCAGCTTTGAGAAGATGACGAATATAAGCACGTGTGTAATTACGACATGTGTAGCAATCACAATCATGATCAAGCGGTGTGAAATCTTCGGCATAAGCTGCATTTTTAACCACTAAACGTCCTTCACTTGTCATACATGTTCCGTTACGAGCGATACGTGTTGGAAGCACGCAGTCAAACATGTCGACACCACGGATAACACCATCAATCAAGCTATCTGGTGCACCAACCCCCATAAGGTAACGTGGTTTATTTTCTGGCAACATTGGCACTGTGAAATCAAGCACCGCATTCATTTCTTTGTGTGATTCACCAACAGCTAATCCACCGATTGAATATCCCGGGAAATCCATGCTGACCAAGTCACTAGCTGATTGGCGACGAAGGTCTTTGAAACCAGCACCTTGCACGATACCAAAAAGCCCTTGGTCATGTGGACGACGATGTGCTTTCAAGCCACGTTCAGCCCAACGACTTGTACGTTCGATTGATTTTTTAACGTAATCATACGGTTGGTAGAATTGAGGGCATTCATCAAAGCTCATCATAATATCTGAACCAAGGTTATTTTGGATCGAGATAGCTTTTTCTGGTGACAAGAACATTTTTTGACCATTAAGGTGGTTTTTAAAAGTAACCCCTTCTTCGGTAATGTTACGTGTTTCAGCCAATGAATAAACTTGGAAACCACCACTATCTGTTAAGATGGCTTGATCCCAGTTCATGAATTTGTGAAGACCACCAGCACGAGCAATGAGCTCATCTCCTGGACGTAACCAAAGGTGATAAGTATTTGATAGGATAATTCCTGAACCCATTTCTTTAAGTTCTTCTGGTGATTGTGTTTTAACTGTTGCTTGTGTCCCAACTGGCATGAACATTGGTGTCGGGAAAGTCCCGTGTGGCGTGATGATTTCACCCAGACGAGCTCCAGTGTGTTTTTCTTTTTTAATTAAACGATATTTAATCGGATAATCTGTCATTTTTTTCTCCTAGCTACCACAAAAAACAGTTGTGGGCATTTTTGATATTGTCATGATTAGAAGTAATCAGACAGAGAACGAATCTAATATCCAGACTCTACTATGTATTGCTTTTAAAAAGCGCAACCTTTACGATTTTACCAGAAATCACATTATTTGTCATGTTTATATGTTTTCGTGTGACTTATCTAATACAATATGTTATAATGGAGACGTGGAAGTATTTACATTTTAAGGAATTTTTAAAGGAGGTCTATATTATGAAAGCTTCAGAAACTCGACAAAAAGCTAGAGAATTTCTAAAAACTCTCTCTGGCAAGTATCAATTGTTTATTGTTTCTATCATCTTGGCGATTTTAACTATTTCAGTGACTTATCGTGAATCAATTTATTCTTACAATGGCACTGAAATTAGCGTCACGCAATCTGTTCCAAGTATCATCGGAATCCTATCAGCGCTTTTCCTTGCTTCAGCAAGCTTTGCAGTTCTTGATGTAATGCGTCACAAAGCTGATCACGTTGAAGTTGGCGATAACATGCGCGTCTTCTCAAACGAATTGTTCGGTAAATACGTCGTAACCGCAATTGTTAAATGGGTATTCCTCTTCTTGTGGTCATTAATCGCTATCGCTGGTATTATCATTCTTTCTGCTGGGGTTATGTTTGCTGCTACAGATGATTCTGCTGCAGGCTGGGTTATTGTCCTTATCGGCTTTATCGTGATGATTGCAGGTTTTGTCCTTGCAATTATGAAAGAATATGCATACAGCATGACAACTTACGTTCTTTATGACGATGTCACAAATGGTACTTATGAAGGTCCTCGTAGCGTTATCGCTAAAAGTACTAAATTAATGGATGGAAATAAATGGCGCTACTTCTGTCTACAATTCAGCTTCATTGGTTGGATTATTTTGACTGCTCTAACATGTGGTCTACTTCACTTCTATACTTTGCCATATATAACAACCGCTAACCTCTTCTTCTACGAAGATTTACGAGAAAAAGCTGAATAATAAAAAGCTACAGTTTTACTGGAGCTTTTTTGTACCCTGATATTCAACCAAAAAGAAGATGTTTCTCACATCTTCTTTTTTAATCTTCTTTATGTTCTTCTCGATAAGCCATGAAAGGTTCTCCTGCTGCTTTAAGCTTTTCTTGGCATTTTGGACAAATCCCGTAAGCAGTCAGCTGAACCTTGGTAATCATGTAGCCTGTTTGTTCATAAGCTTCTTTTCCAATATCAATAGCATCGACATCCATAAAGTCTGCAATATCACCACAATATTTACAAACAATGTTGATATGCTGGTGTCCCATGAAATCATAGTAAGTTGTTGGGTCGTTAGTCACTTTTAACTCAGCAACAAACCCTTCTTTAACCAAGATTTTCATGTTATTGTAAACTGTTGCCAAACTCATATTAGGATGTTCAGGCAACAAGTCCTTATAAATCTTTTCAGCACTTGGGTGCTCATGACTATTTATGATATAAGCGATAATGGCCTTACGAGTCTCCGTAATGCGAATGTGCTTCCTTTTGAGATGCTCGATAACATTTTCATAGGCATCCAAAGGACGGTGATGGGTATGAATGTCCATTATGGCTCTCCTATTCTATAGATTAAAGTCATTATAACATAGTTTAACTGTTACTCGTATCGACATGCTCATTCATTTTATTATAAAAATCTGACGATTTCAAGTTTTCAAAGTAAAAGTCTCTTATTTTTTCTAAAAAACGCTTAAAAACTGGTTTTTAGAGCATGAAAAAATGAGAAAACTCTTTCTTGAAAAGTCATCTCATTTTCACTAGTATTTTCAAAGAATTATTTTATAACCCTTGGTACTCAATCTTAATACACTTGTTCATGACGATTTTATCACGTCCAGCAGCCTCCAATATATCTGCAGCTTCTTGACTTTCTAAGCCCAATTGCGCCCAGAAAACATCAGCATCCGTTTTGATAAAGTCTTTGGCAACTTCTGGTAGGAAATCACTTCGTCTGAAAACATCCACAATATCAATATGGACAGGAACATCTTGAAGCGAAGCATAGACAGTTTCACCAAGAACCTTTTGACCCGCAAGGCGAGGATTGACCGGAATAATGGTGTATCCTGCTTCTTGCATAATCTTTGAAACGCCATATGCTGGGCTATTTTCACGGTAAGACAAGCCGACAACTGCAATGGTTTTAGCATTTTTAAGATAAGATGCAATCACATCTTGGCTAGGATTTTGAAATGATGTCATTTAGCTGCCTCCTTTTATTGCGTTTTTCTTAGTATAGCAAATCATTGATTTTCTGCCTAGCAAAAAGGAAATGACTGTATCAGCCACTTCCTTTTCATTTTTTCTATTTTGCTTCGTACCATGTTTGGCCTGCACTTTCGTCTGCCACAAGTGGGACTGAAAGTTCAATGGCTGATTCCATGGTTTCTTTGACTAATTTTTCAATAGCTTCTAGCTCGTCTTTTGGTACTTCAAGGATAATTTCATCGTGCACTTGTAGAAGCATTTTGGTCTTGAACCCACCATCAACAAGAGCTTTATCAAGGTTAATCATAGCGATTTTGAGAATATCAGCTGCGCTACCTTGAATTGGTGAGTTGATGGCTGTACGCTCTGCAAATTGACGTACGTTGAAATTGCGAGCATTGATATCTGGCAATTCGCGACGACGGTGGAAGAGCGTTTCAACATAGCCTTTATCTTTGGCATCACGCACCACGCGCTCCATGTAGTCTTTAATACCTGGGTAGCGTTCGAAGTAAGTCTCAATGTATTGTTTTGCCACTTTACGTGGAATACCCAGATTGTTAGCAAGACCGTAATCAGAAATTCCGTAAACAATACCGAAGTTAACAGCTTTGGCGTTACGACGGTCATTTGGTGTGACGTCTTCAGCTTTTTCGATACCAAAGACACGCATAGCTGTTGAGGTATGAATATCTGCTCCTTCACGGAAAGCCGCAATCAAGTGTTCATCATTTGAAATATGAGCTAGCACGCGTAACTCAATTTGTGAGTAGTCAGAGCTCAAAAGCAATTCGTCTTCTGTTTCTGGGACAAATGCCTTACGAATTAAGCGACCTTGTTCCAAACGAACTGGAATGTTTTGCAAGTTAGGATCAACACTAGACAAGCGCCCTGTTTGCGTCAAATCTTGCAAATAACGCGTATGAATTTTGCCATCTTTCAAGATAAAATCTTGCAAACCAACGATGTAAGTTGATTGAAGTTTAGCGATTTGACGGTATTCCAAAATCTTAGACACGATTGGTGAGATTGGGGCCAAGCGTTCCAAGACATCTACTGCTGTTGAATAGCCTGTCTTAGTTTTCTTAGTGTAGCTTGTTGGCAATTGCATCTTGTCAAAAAGCAATTCTCCCAATTGTTTTGGTGAATTAATGTTAAATTCCATGCCAGCAAGGTCATAGATTTCTTGTGTCAATTCATCAATAACAGCTTGGTTGGCTTTTTCCATGTCTTGCAGCGTTTCTTTCTTAACCGAAATACCAGCGATTTCCATCTTAGCAAGAACGTTTGCAAGAGGTTGTTCCATGTCAAAAAGAAGGCTTGCTTGTTGATGCTCTGTCAACTTGTCTAGCATGGCTTTTTCAGAGTGGTTCAAAACGACAATCTTACGAGCCAAGTGGCTAAGAAGCACTGCTTTGTCTGGCACGGCGCGTTTAGCCCCTTTACCATAAACCGCTTCATCGCTATCAAGAACATACTCTGTATAAAGACGAGCAATCGTTGATAATTCATTGTCATCCACGGTTGACAAGAGGTATTTCGCTAAGCGGCTGTCAAAAGCTGGCGCAGGCAAATCAATGCCTAAATGACTGAGAAGCACTTTGCTGCGTTTGAAATCATAAGTCTTGATTGGTTTAGCTAGCGCTGCTTTGAACAAATCGTCCTTAAGCAACTCAAGGTTTGTTGAGGCATAGATTGCCTTGTCATTTCCCCAAGCAAAACCAATGATGTTTTCAATATGATAATTATCACCTACAATTTCAAAATAGAAAAATTGGTCATCGGTAAACATATCAGCGCTTAAGCTGTCCACTTCAGTGTAGGCAACGTCAAATTTTTCTTGTTTCTTAGTAGCACCAAGATTGTCTTTAAACTGTTTGAAGCCCATTTCATCATAAAATGGCACAAGTTTTTCTAAGTCTGGTCCGCTGTAATTAATATCATCTAAGCCAATCGCAATCGGCGCTGTGATGTTAATTGTCGCCAAGGTCTTAGATAAGAAAGCTTGCTCTTTATCATTAATCAAGTTTTCTTTCATTTTAGATTTCTTCATGCCGTCGATGTTTTCGTAAACACCTTCAAGGCTTCCGTACTCTAAGAGAAGTTTTAGACCTGTTTTTTCACCAACTTTTGTAACACCAGGTATATTATCTGATTTATCTCCCATAAGAGCTTTGAGGTCAATGAATTGTTTTGGTGTGATTCCCATTTTTTCCATGAGGTAAGCTGGGGTGAATTCTTCAAACTCAGCCACACCTTTTTTAGAAATTTCAACAGTTGTGTTGTTATCCGCCAATTGGATAAGGTCTTTATCTCCACTGACGATTGTAACATCATACTCATCTTCGTTTTCAGCTAATTTATCAAGCGTTCCGATGATGTCATCAGCTTCATAGTTTTCCAACTCATACCAGTTGATACCCAATGCTGTTAACATTTCACGGATGTATGGCAACTGCTCACGGAATTCATCTGGTGTTTTAGCACGACCAGCTTTGTAATCTTTGTACATTTCCGTACGGAAAGTTGTCTTTCCAGCATCAAAAGCCACCAATACATGCGTTGGCTGAACTCTTTCTAATAAATGATTGAGCATAAGGTGAAAACCGTAGATAGCATTGGTATGAAGACCTGCTCGGTTCTTAAAGCGATCAATCTGATTGTAGAGTGCAAAAAAGGCACGATAAGCAACGGATGAACCGTCAATCAATAATAATTTTTTCTTGTTTTCCATGGCTTTATTATAACACATCTTGAGCATGCATTTTAACTTAAAAGGTGCTCAAAAAACGATAAAAATAATCCTTTCTATTAAGATTTATTTAAGCCAGTGCTCTTATACTGTAATCATTCCTAAAACTTTCACAGCTAGCTTTGCTAGCTCGTATCCATCCACTTCTCCCAGAGACTGGATGAATGTATCTTTTTCATAATCTCCTTAAAGTCTAGCTCTGCTAGGCTTTTTGTATTAAAAAACACTTCCGTACTTGGAAGTGCTCAAAATTTATAAACCATTTAATAACAGCATTAAAAGTGGAGCCACAATGATGGTCAAAATAGTTGATTCAGTCACCATAATGGCTGCATAATCACTATCTGCCCCATAAAGCTTAGCCACAACAGGTGCATTGGTCATAACAGGCATGGCTGATTGAATGATAAAGACTTCTTTCATCAGCTGTGGCATTTGGGTCTGCTTCACGATAAGCATCATCAAAAGCGGAGCAATCACAAAACGACCAACTAAAACCAAGACATTGTCTTTTGTAAAACGCAAGCGTGACAGCCCTGCATTTGCCACTGAAATCCCAATAAAAATCATTGATAAGGGGATAGTCAAGTTCCCCAAATATTGAAAATCGCTGAGTAAAAAGGCTGGCAAGTGAATGTTCAAAAGAACTAAAATCACCCCAACAATAAAGCCTAACAATGGTGGCGAGAAAATTTTCTTCAAGGTACCACGGAAATCAAGAGTCACCTCTTTACGACCATCTTTTTGAATCAAATAAGTTCCGATAGTCCAAAAGAAAGTCGTATTACACATATAATAAACCAAAACATAGGGAATACTTTTATCACCAAAAAGCGCTTGATTGATTGGAAGACCAACAAAAATCGTATTCGAATTAAAGAACATGGAAACAAACAAACCTTGATGTTTTTTATCAATCAAGAATAAGTGTGCCACTGCCACAGCAATTGCTAATAAAATCACCATAGACAATGCTGGAAAACGCAGTTGCGGCAGCATCTCTAACAGTTCCTTTGCCGTAAAACGACCGACAATGGTTGAAATCATATAACATGGCAGAGCCACCTGAGTCACTAACTTAGCAATCAAATTTGATGATTTATCATCAAACCAACCTTTTTTAGCCAAGACATAGCCAACCATGACCATGATGAGAATAATCAGAACACCTGAAAAACTAGTCACAAACCTTGTCATTGCTTACTTCCTTTTCATCTTTTAGTTTCAGTATAGCATATTTTTACCGCTTTCTTAACCTCTAGAACAAATATTCAAAAAAAGCTGGGAAAAACTTCTTCCCAGCAATAGTTTTAATGATTATCCTCGTTTTCTGAATCAAAAACTTGTTCGACATGTTCATGAATATCTTCTTTAATCTCATCTGTTTCAACCACAGATTCTTCACCCAACTGTTGGTATTCTACCTTGTCTTTCTTAGTAAATTGCTTATTATCGTCATATTTTTTAGAAATCAAAGAAATCATGCGGCGACGCAAATGTTTTTCGTCCTGCACATTACTTTTTTCACGAATCCAAGCTTGAAGCAAAACAACCAACATAACCAAACCAATGTAACCAAGCACAGGATACATGACAGAAACCAATTGTTTAAAGCCAAGGAAGGACAAGACATACCCAGTCACGACAAAGATAACCATGTAACGTTTAAATTGACCCTCACCTTTATTTTCAGAAAAGCGTTTAGCTAGAGCGTAATAAAGACTAAAGGCTGTGTTGAAAATAAGTCCAAATACGACAAGGGAATAAGCAAAAGCAAACCAAGGGTGGATTTCATTGGCAAGTACTAACATTGGAATATCTGCAGAAGCAATTTTCCCAACACTTACAAATAAAACAAGCGATGTTACGGCAATAATGACACCAACAATAGCTCCACCAAGAGTTCCACCTTTTTCAGCCACACCAATGCGGATAATAGAACCACCAAGTACAAAAGCCATTGACACTCCAGTCATGACACAAAGGGCAAAGTAATTAAGAACTGACAACCAAACATTTGGCATATTTGTCGGTAAGGATTTGGCTAGCGTATTGAGTTGTGCAAAATCAAATGAGTGTCCAATAAAGGTATGTCCCGCAATAATTAATACCATGACAATGACGATTGGGGTAAATATACCAATAATCTGAGTAATCTTCTCGAAATCAAGGAAACTAACAAAAATCACAAGGAGGGCACAGATTAAAGCTCCTAACCAAGTCGGTAATCCAAATTGTTGATTAAGGTTAGACCCCGCACCTGCTATCATGACAAAACCAATGACATAACAAGATACAATCAAGGCAATATCTAAAATCCAGTTCGTTATCGGGTGCGCTATTTTTGATAGAACCTCCGAGTGATCATTTGAACGATAATAACTACCAAAAGTCACGATAATACATCCAAAAATGGCGTTTAATAACCCTAAAACAACAACTCCGACCATTCCCCAGATACCAAAACTAACAAAGTATTGCATCAAATCTTGACCTGAAGAAAGCCCCGCACCTACGATAACACCAACGTAAGCAAGCGCAATTAAAATAATTCGTTTAACCATTTTTCCTCCTTTAGTTAATAAATCACTCTAACTAGGTTAACAAAAACAGATTAACACTAAATAACTTTCGTAACGCTAAATTGACAGTTGTTAATTTTTTCTTTCTTTTTTAACTTTTCTAACACAAGAAAAGCAAGCAGATTCTTTCACCCTTATTTTAACACAAAACCCTACTAGAACTGTGATTCTAGCAGGGGGTCCACCATAAAATTAGCGACTAGCATTATTATAAAAATTAGGAATCAAACTAAGAACTTTGTTGGTATTATAATAAAAAACACGCTTACCATCTCGGATTTTATTTACCAAACCAGCCTCTTTTAACAAAGTCAAATGATGAGAGATTGTTGGCTCACTGACACTTAAAATTTGCGATAAATTTTTGGTTGTCTTTTTTCCTTTATTTAAGTTAACTAGTATATCAATTCTCACCGGATCCGATAAAATTTTAAAAGTGTTGGCCATGACTTGTCGCGAAAAATTTCCTATATGTTGCGAATTAATATCATAAATGATGGTAATACCATTTTTAAGCCGATTTACTCTAACATGGGGCCAAGTCACAGAACTTGGAATGAAATATAACTTTTCTCCATTATCTAGCTTATAAACGTCATCTTCCTTAGTTTGAATCTTAATTGAATCATTATTCCAATAAATTTGATTGGAATCAATGGTGCTAATAAAATTTATAAATCCTTTTTCTGCAATATAATCCCTTTGTTTTTTGACATTATGGTTCAAAATATTAATCAAATTTGAATTCGAAACCAATTCTTTAAAATAGGTATCATGATATTCCCTCAAAAAAGAAAAAAGCTTCAAAAAAACCAAATTCTGATTGCACTTCAAATCATGTACTAACTCTGTGTTATCGAATTCCTTGAGTTCCTGAATCAAATCATCAACATTTTTGTTAAAAAAACTAGTTCCTAAATGAGATAGCTGCAGTTCTAGGCACTTATCTTCAAGAATCATCTCTTCCATAAAAAAGCTAGGAACAGCCTTCCTATAAAGTGGCGAAAAATACTTTAACTCAGCTAATGTTTTACAATCCATCTGTTTTCGAGTTTCAATAGCCCATGCGGTCATTAGACCATGCCCCTCAGGATTTAGCAAAACATGTAAACTACAAAAAAGCTCACTAAGAGGTGAAAAAATGCTACGACAATTATTATCCATCGAACGAATATTTTCCACTAATTGTTCTGAAAAATTGATTGTAATCGTCATTAACTGCCCCCTATGAAATCCTAAATTTTTCTCCTAGCTAAATTATTGACAACAATTGCCCCAATTGTTAAACAAGCTCCAAAAATTTCAATGGCTGAAATCCGGTAACCTAAAAAGACTTCTACCAAAAAAGTCACAATTGGCACCAAATTCATGAATAACGAACCATTCTGAGGTCCTAAAAACTTATTCCCAACATTCCACATCAAGACACTAATAACACCTGAAAAAATACTCATGTATAATAATTGCCCTTGAACAGATTGTAAATCAGATAAAGATGGAGCATTAGAAATATTCATTTTTGTTAGAATAATTATAACAAAAATCGAACTGATATTCCCAAATAAACAGCTTAAAGTCGTATATTTTAATGGTGACCAACTTGGATAATGACTAACACCGATTGTATAAAATACCCAAGCAAATACGCTTAAAAAAATTAAGATAATTGGTTTCAAAAGATTCTTTTCTTGTTGAAAAATAGAAATATTTCCTTTTGTAACAACTAAAAATACTCCTAAAAGAGAAACCAAAATCAAACTCAAAGTTAACCAACCTGGAAATTCTCTTTTATAAACCCATAAAACCAAAATAGAAACCATTGGAATTAAAGCCATTAACAAAGAGGCTAATATTGTTCCTTGAGTTCCTGCCATCTTTTGACCAGCAAAAACTAGAAAATTGTAAGCACAAAAAGCCATTGTTCCTAAAAAATAAATGCCAATCAATTGACTTTTGTTAACCGTAAAGCCACCTTTTCCCTCTCTCAAAAAAAGAATCACTGACAAAACAATTGCTACAATCAAATACCTTATTAAAGTAAACCAATATGGGTCTATTACATGTAAGGCACTTCCCGCAATTGGCCATTGAGCACCAAACATTACCCCTGCAATCAAACAACTACAAAAACCTGTTAAAAATTTATTTTTTGACATAATAACTCCTAAACTTCTTCAAAAACTCCTGCTTAATCTCTACCAATCTAGTCATATCATTCATTTGCGATACCTTATACCCTACATAATAAGGTGACACTACAAAGCGAGGAACAACTTTACACATGACTTTAGCTTTACTTCTGAAAAAGAAAAGATTATAAGAGCGACAATTTCCTAAAAAGTAGTCTTTAAGCAAATACATGACAACATTTTTAATAGCATCCGCAAAATAATCCAATTTATTCTGACTTGTGATGATATTAAATTCGCAGAAACCCATTATTGGCTCAGTTGATAAATTGATTTCAGCATGATAACTATCCTCTTCACATACAGTAAGCCCTTCAAAATTTTCAGTTTTTAAAGCTTCATAGACGTTTTGGGATTCAAATCCTACTATTTGCAGGTGAGGATGACGCAAACTACCGCCTGATAAAGGCCCATAATTTTTAAACATTGCCACGCTTTGAAATGTTTTCTGCGATTGCATGCTAGAAAATTTATCCATTGCATATCGAATCAACTGCCGATTATAGTCATAAGTATAATTTGAAATATCTCCCCAATGATCATCAGACTCGATAATAATCGTTTGATAAGTTTCCTCTAACGTTCGATATTTATTTTCCAACCAAATCATTGCTCCATTTTGATCAAGAATATTTGTCAACTGATGAACCTGACAAAATGGACAATCACTACTATCATCAGGCTTTTCTTTTGCAATTTTAGGATTAAAAATCAATGGTTTCATAATCTCCCTCCTTTTAACTGTAAATTATACTGAATCACTCCTCCCATTCCAATCTATTGTGATTTTTTGAAATCGTTAATCACTGAACATATAGAACCAATTATACAAAAGACCAATTTTACTAAGTAAAGTCAGCAAATCCATTTCAGATTTATCAAATCGTTAATTTAGAAAATCACTAAAAAAACCACTGAATACAAAGATTCAGCGGTTTGCTATATTTATAACCTAAAAATTCTTCTTAGATATTTGCCCAAACTGATTCGAGAATGTTAGTTTGGTCACGGTCTGGTCCAACTGAGAATGTTGAAATGCGTACGCCAACAAGCTCACCAACACGGCGAACGTAGTTGCGAGCATTTTCTGGAAGTTCATCTAGGCTATGGCAACCTGTGATGTCTTCTGACCAACCTGGTAATTCTTCATAGATTGGTTTACAACGTTTCAATTGTTCAAGACTTGCTGGGTAGTGGTCGATACGTTGACCATCAAGGTCGTATGCCACACAGATTTTAACAGTATCAAGGCCAGAAAGGACGTCGATTGAGTTAAGTGACAAGTTTGTGATACCAGATACACGACGGCTGTGACGCATAACAACTGAGTCAAACCAACCAACACGACGTGGACGTCCAGTTGTTGTACCATATTCGTGACCAACTTCACGGATACGATCTCCAACTTCATCTAGAAGTTCAGTTGGGAATGGTCCATCACCAACACGACTTGTGTAAGCTTTACATACACCAACAACTTTGTTGATTTTACTTGGACCAACACCAGAACCAATAGTTACGCCACCAGCAACTGGGTTTGAAGATGTAACAAATGGATATGTACCTTGGTCGATATCAAGCATAACACCTTGTGCACCTTCAAAGAGGACACGTTTACCAGCGTCAAGAGCGTCATTTAAGATAACAGATGTGTCTGTTACATAGTCTTTAATTTGTTGACCATATTCATAGTATTCTTCAAAGATATCTTCAAATTTGATTGGTTCGCATTCGTACATTTTTTCGAAAAGACGATTCTTTTCTTCCAAGTTCACGCGCAAACGTTCTGCAAAGATGTCTTTGTCCAAAAGGTCAGCAATTCGGATACCAACACGCGCTGCTTTATCCATGTAAGCAGGGCCGATACCTTTGTTTGTTGTCCCAATTTTGTTATCACCTTTAGAAGATTCTTGCAAACGGTCAAGTTTGATGTGATATGGCAAAATAACGTGTGCACGGTCTGAAATACGAAGACTGTCTGTCTTAATACCTTCATCGTGCAAGTATTTCAATTCAGTTACCAATGATTTTGGATTAACAACTACACCATTTCCGATAACTGAGATTTTCTCTGGGAAGAAAATACCTGATGGAATCAAATGCAATTTGAATTTTTTACCGTCGATAACGATAGTGTGTCCTGCATTATCTCCACCTTGATAACGTGCAATCACTTCTGCATCTTGTGACAAGAAGTCAGTGATTTTACCTTTACCTTCATCACCCCATTGGGTACCAACAACTACTACTGATGTCATATTCTGTTCGATATTGATACGAAATCACCTAGCGAGCAAATAAAAACGATACTAACTTATCCAGCCTGTCGTCTCCATCTCCAAGCTAAAATTCGTATCTTCGTCCTTTCTCTACAACTTGGCAGGAATCTCACCTGCGAGTTTGTCTTACAATTTATTATATGACTTTTCTGCTTTTTTTTCAATATTTCACGGTAAAATATTATTTTTTCCGAACTTTTTTTGAAAAAGGGGCTAAATATGACAGTTTTCCTAACATAGTCTCAATTTTCTAAAAATTCTTAAACTTTTTGTACAAAAGTATAGCAATTCTTTGCATTTTCATAAACTTTTCCATAGAATAGGTATACATTACATACAATGGTAGAATTTGCCATAATAATAATTGAAAATCAACGGAGATACATAGATATGAACATCAATAGTTTATTACAAGATTCGTCTAAACATTTACCAATCTTGCAAGCAACTTTTGGTTTAGAAAGAGAAAGCTTGCGGATTAATCAGCAAGGCAAAATTGCTCAAACAAGCCACCCAACCTGTCTTGGAAGTCGTTCTTTTCACCCTTATATTCAGACAGATTATAGTGAAGCTCAGCTGGAACTCATTACTCCTATCGGGCAGTCAACCAAAGATGCCCTACGTTTTTTAGGAGCCATTACAGACGTTGCAGGGCGCTCGATTGATAAGGATGAATACCTCTGGCCTTTATCAATGCCACCTCAAGTCAGTGAAGATGAGATTCACATTGCTCAATTAGAAGATGATTGGGAGCGTCATTATCGTAAACATCTAGCTAAGGTTTATGGCAAAAAATTACAATCTATGTCTGGCATTCATTACAATATGGAGCTGGGAAAAGATTTGGTCGCTGCGCTTTTCCAACAAAGCGGCTATGATTCGCTCATCACCTTTAAAAACGACCTTTATCTAAAATTAGCTCAAAATTTCTTGCGTTATCGTTGGCTTCTAACCTATCTTTACGGAGCTTCGCCAATCGCTGAACAAAGATTTTTAAGTCACAAATTAGCTCAACCTGTTCGGTCTATTCGAAATAGTCAGTTTGGTTATGTGAACCACAAAAATATTCAAGTTTCTTATCAAAGTCTTGAAAAATATATTACTGATATCGAGCATTACGTAACTTCTGGTCAGCTTATTGCTGAAAAGGAATTTTATTCTGCTATTCGCCTACGTGGTAGCAAGCACATCCATGATTATATCGCACAAGGCGTTACTTACCTTGAACTACGCTGCTTTGACCTTAATCCTTTTGATCATCACGGAATCACCCAAGAAACACTTGATACTGTTCATCTTTTCGTTCTTGCTCTTCTCTGGCTTGATAGTAGCTCTGCTATTGACCAAGATATCGCTAAAGCTACTGAGCTTAATAATGTCATTGCTCTTAGCCACCCGCTTGAAAAATTACCACAAGAAGCACCTATTTCAGAAATCTTATCAGCTATGCAAGGCGTGATTGAACATTTTGACTTGCCATCTTATTACCAAGAATTGTTAAATCATGTCAAAGAACAAATCAAGAATCCTGAATTAACTATTGGAGGACGTTTACTAGAAAAAATTGATAATCTTTCATTAGAAACATTTGGTCAAAAACAAGGACAAGCTTTCCACGAGTATGCCCTTAAAGCTCCCTATGCTCTTAAAGGGTATGAATCAATGGAACTCTCTACTCAAATGTTAATGTTTGACGCTATCCAAAAAGGCCTTCACCTGGAAATCCTTGATGAGAATGATCAATTTATTAAATTATGGCATGGCGATCATATTGAATACGTTAAAAATGCCAATATGACTGCTAAGGACAGCTACATTACACCACTTATTATGGAAAATAAAGTGGTTACTAAAAAACTCCTCGCTCAAGCAGGTTTTCCTGTTCCAGCTGGCCAAGAATTCAGCGATAAAGACAGTGCGCTCCGCTATTTCTCACAAATCAAAAATAAAGCTATCGTCGTTAAACCTAAATCAACTAACTTCGGTCTGGGAATTTCTATTTTTAAAGAACCAGCTGAACTGACAGCGTATCAAAAAGCCTTAGATATTGCATTTTCTGAAGATGATACCGTCTTAGTTGAAAACTTTATCGCAGGTACCGAATACCGTTTCTTCGTTCTTGATGGCAAATGTGAAGCTATTGTCTTGCGCGTGGCAGCAAATGTCGTTGGCGATGGCAAACACACCATTGCCCAATTGGTAGAACTCAAAAACCAGAGTCCTCTTCGGGGCCGCGGTCACCGCTCACCACTTGAAATCATTGACTTAGGAGCTGTCGAGCGTCTCATGTTAGAACAACAAGGTTACACTCCTGATGATATCCCAGCAAATGGTGTCAAAGTTGATTTACGCCGTAACTCTAACATTTCAACTGGTGGCGATTCAATTGATGTTACTGACATCATGCCATCAGATTATAAAGAATTAGCCGCCAAAATGGCTAGCGCTGTTGGAGCTTGGGTCTGCGGAGTTGATTTGATTATCCCAGATAAAACCTTACCAGCTAGCAAAGAAACACCAAATTGTGCTTGTATCGAATTGAACTTTAACCCTGCCATTTACCTTCACACTTACTGTCATGAAGGACCTGGACAAGCCCTCACACCTAAAATTCTAGCCAAACTTTTCCCAGAACTTTAAGCTCAAAAATAATCTTCGTCAAAGTACAGTCATCGCTTGTCATTATTCCCCTTTTTGCGATAAAATAAATACAATCTTAGATAGAAATGGATTGAATGAGTTTATGTCAAGACCTAGAAATAGCGCCGGAGGATTAATCACTATTATTATTGGCGTTATCCTGCTTATCGCTTTACTCGAAAGCTTACTTGAAGTTATTATCCCAATTGCCCTTATCGGTGGTATTGGATTTGGCGTTTATTATTTGGCGACCAAGCAATCACGCTTAGAAAAAGTAAATACCAAACAACGTCTTCAAGACTTAAAAGATAATATTCGCGTCGCTGATCGTCAGTCAAAACTTCTAGACAATTACCTCGATGAAAAAAACTACACACAATATGTCGTTGTGGCGCGCCAGCTATTGCCACAAATTCGTCATATTAAAAGTGAAGTTACTGACCTTAAGGCTAAAATGGACCTCAAAATCTATAAACGTGTCCTTAAAAAAGCCGAATCAGTCGAAAATGATATTCTCTTGCAACTGGATAAATTGGATATCTCTCCAACGACAGCAAGTGCTTCTAAGGAAGAAACAGATTTGCTAAAACTTGCTCCAGAGTTGGCTCATCTTTATAACAACATTCAGCAAGATCACCTTACCATTTTGAAAAAAATTGAAAAAGCTGATAACCGTGAAGAGCTTGCTGCTCTGCATGAAGCTGATATGGAACGATTCCATGATATTTTAGATGGCTACCTCAAAATCAAAAGAGCTCCTAAGAATTACTACAATGCTGAGGAGCGCCTAGCAAAAGCAAAAGCTGCTATGGAAAAATTTGATTTGGCACTTGATGAGACCCTTAGAAAACTTAACGAAAGCGACTTGAAAGACTTTGACATTAGCCTACGCATGATGGCTGATGACGATACTAATTTGTAATTTAGCTCTGACAAAGGAGATTATTTATGGCTGATACATTTAATTTTGACATTGATAAAATCGCTGATAATGCTATTACAAAAACTGACAAAACAACAGAAATTATCGTAGCAACTGACACCGCCTCAACTGGACAAGTCTCTTTTTACGATAAGTTGACTCCTGAACAACAAACTGCTATTACCGCTAAAGCGCCAGCTTTGGTTGATAATTTTGTTGCTGACCAGAATGCACTGCTTGATTTTGGAACATCTGCTGTTGAAGAAGTTAACACGACTGTCAATCGCATTTTGGCAGAACAAAAGAAACTGGAAATTCCGCAAGTTGATGACCTGCTCAAAAATGCTAACCGTGAATTGAATGGCTTCATTGCTAAATATAAAGATGCTACACCTGCTGAGCTTGAAAAGAAACCGAATTTCTTCCAAAAACTTTTCAAACAAAGTAAAAATAGCTTGCAAGAATTCTACTTTGATTCACAAAATATTGAACAAAAAATGGATGGCATGGCTGCCGCTGTTGTTAAACAAGAAGAAACCTTAGCACGCAACATCGTCTCTGCTGAGATGCTGATTGAAGATAATAACAAATCGATTGAAAACCTTGTCGGTGTGATTGCTTTTATCGAAGCTTCTCAAACAGAAAGTGCTAACCGCGCACAAGCCCTTCAAAATGAACTGGCAACACTAGATAGTGCAACACCAGAATATCAAACAAAATCTGACGAACTAGCTCGCATGACTGAAGTTATCAACACACTGGAACAACAGCACACTGAATACCTCAGTCGCCTTTACGTGGCTTGGACAACAACGCCTCAAATGCGTAACATGGTCAAAGTGTCATCAGACATGCGCCAAAAACTTGGTATGCTTCGTCGCAACACCATTCCGACAATGAAATTGTCAATTGCCCAGCTCGGCATTTTGCAACAATCAGTTAAATCTGGTGTGACTGCTGATGCCATTGTCAATGCTAATAACGCTGCTCTTCAAATGCTTGCTGAGACTAGCAAGGAAGCTATCCCTATGCTGGAACGCACTGCTCAAAGCCCAACGGTTTCTATCCAGTCTGTCACAGCTCTTGCTGAAAGCCTCGTTGAACAAAATAACGGCATTATCGCCGCTATTGACAACGGTCGTAAACAACGTGCCCAACTCGAAGCAGCTGTCGTCAAATCCGCAGAAACCATTAACGACTCTGTCAAAATCCGTGACCAAAAAATCGTCGAAGCCCTTCTTAACGAAGGCAAAGAAAGCCAAGAAGAAGTCGAAAGAACAGACATTACAGAAGAATAATAATAGTAGTAAAAAGGCGAGAATCCTCGCCTTTTTTATCTTCTTACTTTTCACTAGATGATTACGCTTTAACAGCCACAATACTAGCCCATCAAATTTGCTTTGTGTTATAATATTCTTATGGATAAACTTATAAAATCAATTTCAAAATCTGGTTCTTTCCGTGCTTATGTGCTTGATAGCACTGAGACTGTCAGAACTGCTCAAGAAAAACATCAAACACTTTCTAGCTCTACAGTTGCTCTAGGTAGAACGCTTATTGCCAATCAAATCCTAGCTGCCAATCAGAAAGGAGACAGCAAAGTAACCGTCAAAGTCATTGGTGATAGCTCATTTGGCCACATTATCTCTGTGGCTGATACTAAAGGACATGTTAAGGGCTATATTCAAAATACTGGTATCGATGTTAAAAAAACTGCTACTGGCGAAGTCATGGTTGGTCCATTCATGGGACATGGTCAATTCGTTGTCATTACTGACTATGGTACAGGTAATCCTTACACATCTTCAACACCACTTGTCTCAGGTGAAATCGGTGAAGATTTGGCTTTTTATTTGACTGAATCTGAACAAACACCTTCTGCCGTTGGACTTAATGTCCTTCTTGACGACGAAGATAAAGTCGAAGTTGCTGGTGGCTTTATGTTGCAAGTTCTTCCAGGTGCATCTGAAGAAGAAATCAACCGCTACGAAAAACGTATCCAAGAAATGCCTGCCATTTCAAAACTCTTGGAATCTGACGACCACATTGAAGCTCTTCTAAAAGCTATCTACGGCGAAGACGAATATAAAGTTCTTGCTGAAGATGAAATTGGCTTTAACTGTGACTGTTCACGTGAACGTTTTGAAGCTGCTCTTGTCACTCTTGGCAAAGACGAGCTTAAAGCTATGAAAGACGAAGACCACGGTGCTGAAATCACTTGCCAATTCTGTGGTAAAACTTACAACTTCACTGAAGATGACTTGGAGGAATTAATCAATGACTAAACTCAGCTCATCATTTATGATTGGTGATGTTGAAATTCCTCACCGTACGGTTCTAGCACCCATGGCAGGGGTGACAAACTCTGCTTTTCGTACTATTGCCAAAGAATTCGGAGCTGGCTTAGTCGTAATGGAGATGATTTCCGAAAAAGGTCTCCTTTACAATAACGAAAAAACCCTTCACATGCTTCACATTGATGAAACTGAACATCCAATGTCTATCCAATTATTTGGTGGAGACGCGGATGGTTTGAAACGTGCAGCTGAGTATATTCAAGAAAATACAAAAGCTGACATCGTTGACATCAATATGGGCTGTCCTGTCAATAAAGTTGTCAAAAATGAAGCAGGAGCAAAATGGCTTAAAGACCCTGATAAGATTTATCATATCATCGATGAAGTCACTTCTGTTCTTGATATTCCACTAACTGTTAAGATGCGTACAGGCTGGTCAGACAGCGAACTTGCTGTTGAAAACGCATTGGCTGCTGAATCAGCTGGTGTGTCTGCCCTTGCTATGCACGGACGTACTCGTGAACAAATGTATACTGGTAAATGTGACCATGAAACACTTGCTCGCGTCTCAAAAGCCATCACTAAAATTCCATTTATCGGAAATGGTGACGTGCGCAGCGTTCACGATGCTAAGTACATGATTGAAGAAATCGGTGTTGATGCTGTTATGGTTGGACGCGCAGCCATGAACAACCCATACATCTTCACTCAAATCAATCATTATTTTGAAACTGGTGAAGAGTTACCAGATCTTCCATTTGCCAAAAAATTGGACATCGCAGAAGATCACCTCAAACGTCTCATTGACCTCAAAGGTGAAAAAATCGCTGTCCGTGAATTCCGTGGTCTAGCTCCACATTACCTACGTGGTACTGCTGGCGCAGCTAAAATCCGCGGAGCTGTTTCACGCGCAGAAACTATCGACGAAGTCAAAGAAATCTTTAACAGTTTGCGATGAGAAAAAAATCCCAGAAACTTTCTCAGGGATTATCTAAAAACAAAACCCCTACTGGTTTACCAGCAGGGGTTATTTTATTAAGCAATATCAAATTTGAGTTGTCCTTTAGAAACACCAATTTTAAGGGTATTTCCACTTGCTAGGTCGCCTGCTAGGATAAGCTCTGATAATTTATCTTCAACTTTATCTTGGAGAGTACGACGAAGTGGACGAGCTCCCATTTCTGGGTCATATCCAGCCTCAGCAAGATATTTAAGTGCTGATGGTTGGAATTTAAGCGTAATATCTTTTTCAGCTAAGGTTGCAACCAATGGTTTAACCATGATTTTAACCACGTCACGCATATTTTCTTGTGTCAAGTGGTGGAAGACAACCTTTTCATCAATACGGTTGATAAATTCTGGACGATAAGCTTTCTTAAGTTCTTCCATGATACGTTTTTGCATAGCATCATAATCATGAGCCATATCACGCGCACCAAATCCAACAGTTTTATCATCACGAAGAGCTGTCGCACCAAGGTTTGACGTCATGATAATAATCGTATTTGAGAAATCAACTTTACGACCACGACTATCTGTCAACACACCATCATCCAAAACTTGAAGAAGGACGTTGAAAATATCTAGATGAGCTTTTTCAACTTCATCGAAAAGAAGGACTGAATAAGGTTTGTTACGAACTTTTTCAGTCAATTCGCCACCCTCTTCATAACCAACGTATCCTGGAGGAGCTCCGTTAAGACGACTAGCCGCAAATTTTTCCATGTACTCAGACATATCAAAACGAATAAGTGCTGATTCATCATCAAAGAGAAGTTCAGCCAAAGCTTTAGCTAATTCAGTCTTACCAACACCAGTAGGTCCCAAGAACATGAATGACCCAATTGGACGTTTTCCTGTGCGGATACCTGCTTGATTACGACGGATTGCTCGGCTAATCGCTGAAATAGCAGCATCTTGACCAATCACACGCTTGTGAAGCTCTTTTTCAAGCGTCAAATATTTCTTGCTGTCAGCCTGTGTCATTTTCTCAACAGGAATACCTGACAAACGACTAAGTGTTGCCATGATATCATCTTCAGTCACAGCTGTTGGTTTACGTGTCACTTTCTTACGTGACTCTTTAAGCAATTTTGTAGCTAATTTGAAATCACCTTCTAAAATAGCTTTATCTGCAGCTGTAAGAGCTTCTGGGGCTTCTTTTTTAACCAAACCTTGAACAGTTGCACTAGCTTCATCAAGCAAATCAATAGCTGAATCTGGTAGATTTTTACTTGTCAAATAACGGTGTGCAGCTTTAACAGCCGTCAACACAGCTTGATCAGAAATCGTCACATTATGGAAAGTTTCGTAAGATTTCTTAAGCCCAAGTAAAATTTGATAAGCATCTTCAACACTTGGTTCTTCGATGGTGATTTTAGCAAAACGACGAGAAAGCGCAGCATCTTTTTCAATATGCTTTTGATATTCTTCTTGAGTTGTCGCACCAACCATGTGAAGTGTCCCACGTGCAAGAGCTGGTTTTAAAATATTAGCAGCATCTAAAGTACTATCAATTCCAGAACCAGATCCCATAATAGTGTGCACTTCATCGATGAATAAAATGATGTGACCATCTTCTTCAATATCAGAGATGATTTGATTCATGCGTTCTTCGAAGTCACCGCGGAAACGCGTACCAGCCACAACACTCATCATATCAAGTTCTAGAACACGCATGTCTTGAAGTTCGTATGGAATCTCACCATCAATAATTCGTTGTGCCAAACCATAAGCAAGAGCTGTTTTACCAACACCAGCTTCACCGACCAAGACAGGGTTGTTTTTAGTTTTACGGCTAAGGACTTGAACCATACGTGAAATTTCTTTATCACGACCAATAACTGGTTCTAATTTCCCTTGACGAGCCATTTCAGTCAGATCACGTGTGAAATCAGATAATTCTCCCGCTGTTGACTGAGGTTTCATCATTTCAGAAAAAGCTCCGCCCATTGATGCCTTTTTCGGTTTGCGAAGGTCATGGATAGCTTTGATTTTTTCTTTAGTAAATCCTGCATTACGTCCTAAGCTCTTACGTAAGTCAAGTAAACGTGCTGAATCACCGTCTTCTTTATTTTTAAACCCTGCAACTTCTAATAAACGAGTGGCAAATAGATCTAAATTAAGCAACATCGCATAAAGAACATGTTCTGTCCCAACTTCTGTGCCACCAGTCACTTTGCAAATAGATTCTGCAAAAGCTAACACATCTTTAAGAGCCTTTGATTGCTCCAAAAATTGAACATTTTTTACATCACTCAAAGGTGATTTTCCAAGTGCCAATACCGCTGCTGCTTCATACTCTTCGTAAGCAATCTTATTTTGGTATTCAGCAAATGTTAATCCTGCCACTGAATCATGAACAGCTACCATGGCTAAAAGTACATGCCAACTTTCTAGATATGGGCTTTCAAATCGTGCCGCCTGGTACTGGGCGATACTGAAAACCTCCTGCATTTTCATTGAATATTCACTCATAAATGGAATCCTTTTCTATCTAATCTTTGTAAGATTTTTCGCAACATACGTGCTCGAATGGCTGGAGCATCTTTGCCTAAAACATCATCAGTAGCTGTTGCTAAAATCAGATTTCCTTCACGTTCACTAATAATTTTTTCATCAAAAAGTAATTGAATCAAATCCGTAAAGACTTGCTCACTAATTCGTTCACCGATATTTGCCATAAGATTGTCAAACATTTGGTGTTGATCTGAAAAACGCACTCTAGCAATGCGAATATAGCCACCGCCACCACGCTTACTTTCGACTGTATAGCCACGACTTTCTGTAAAACGTGTTTTTATCACATAGTTAATTTGGCTAGGAACAACTTGAAAGGCATCTGCCAAGTTTGACCGCTTAATCTCAGCAATACCTGATTGGGCAAGTAATTGCTTGATGTATTCTTCAATACTATCAGATGTATTTTTTGCCATTAGCTTCCTCCTTTTCAAGATTAAAGACCATTTCAAGATGGACTCTCTTTGACTATAACTGACTATCATTATAACAAAAATATCACTATTTATAAACGAAAATACACCAAATGAGCCTTCCTAACAAGCTTTTCTCGTGCTTTATAACCGACAACGGTTTCATTTTATCAACAGTATTTTCCATTACAACAGATTTTAGTTGTCTTTGCCTAAGAGATAAGATACAATTAACTTTGTAACAAATGAAAGGTTTCAAGTAAATGAACTATATTATTACATTTTTGATTGCTATGGTACCACTCGTTGAACTTCGTGGTGCTGTACCCTATGCTATTGCAACTGGTATTCCAATGTGGCAAGCACTCGTTATCGGTGTTGTCGCGAACATGCTTCCCGTACCAATTATCTTCTTCTTTGCACGTCGTGTCTTAGAATGGGGTGCTGATAAACCTATTATTGGTGGTTTCTTTACTTGGTGCTTGAAAAAAGGTCACAAAGGTGGGAAAAAACTTGCCGATACCGCTGGGGACAAAGGTGTCTTTATCGCGCTTCTTCTCTTTGTAGGTATTCCAATTCCTGGTACAGGAGCCTGGACAGGTACACTTGCTGCTTCAATCCTTGACTGGGACTTCAAACGTAGTGTCATAGCGGTTATGCTAGGCGTTATCCTTGCTGGATTAATCATGGGAACATTGACTGTTCTCGGATTAGGTGCTTTATCTTAAGAACTTACAAAATGGAGGCTGGGACACCCAACCTCTTTATTTATAACAAAAAAGAAGACCACTTAGTGATCTTCTTTTAATTTAGCAAGCTATTCTTATTTGTTAAGAGCTGCTGCCATTGTAGCTGCAACTTCTGATTCAAAGTCGTTAGCTGCTTTTTCGATACCTTCACCAACTTCGAAACGTGCGAAAGTAACAACTTTTGCGTTTACTGAATCAAGGAATTGTTCAACAGTTTTGCTGTCGTCCATGATGTAAACTTGTGCAAGAAGTGTGTATTGTTGGTCAACTTTAGTGTTGTCAAGCATGAAGCGAGCCATTTTACCAGGGATGATTTTATCCCAGATTTTTTCTGGTTTACCTTCTGCTTTAAGTTCTGCTTTGATATCTTCTTCAGCTTGTGCGATTACTTCATCAGACAATTGTGATTTAGAACCGAATTTCAAGTGTGGAAGAGCTGGTTTGTTAACCATTGCACGTGATTCGTTATCAAGATCGATTTTGTGGTTCATTTGAGCCAATTCATCGTGGATGAATTGTTCGTCAAGTTCTTTGTATGAAAGAACTGTTGGTTTCATAGCTGCAACGTGCATTGAAACTTGTTTTGCAAGAGCTTCGTCGCCACCTTCAAGAACAGTGATAACACCGATACGTCCACCGTTGTGTTGATATGCACCGAAGTGTTGTTCATCAGTTTTTTCGATAACTTCGAAACGACGGAATGAAATTTTTTCACCGATAGTTGCTGTAGCGTTAACGTAAGCTGCTTCCAAAGTTTCACCTGAAGCCAAAGTAACTTTAAGTGCTTCTTCGTTGTTAGCAGGTTTTTGTTCAGCAATAGCTTTAGCTGTTTCTTTAACCAATTCAACGAATTGTGCGTTTTGAGCAACGAAGTCAGTTTCAGCGTTAACTTCAACAACTGCTGCAACGTTACCGTCAACGTAAGTACCAGTCAAACCTTCAGCAGCAACGCGGTCAGCTTTTTTAGCTGCTTTAGCCATACCTTTTTCACGAAGCAATTCAATTGCTTTTTCCATGTCACCGTCAGTTTCAACAAGTGCTTTTTTAGCGTCCATGACACCAGCACCTGATTTTTCACGCAATTCTTTTACTTGAGCTGCAGTAATTGCCATTTTTATGTCCTCCAGGATTTTTTTGTTTACCAAATAATAAAAACGAGACAGAGCGGTTTGCTTTCTGCCCCGTTTTAAAGCATATCAAAGACTGTTAAGCCTCTAAATCTTATTCGTTGTCGCCTTCTACAACTTCAACGATTTCTTCGATTGAATCAGCTTGTGCTTCTGCTGCAAAATCAGCGTCAGCATCTTCACCTTGGCGTCCTTCGATAACAGCGTCAGCCAATTTAGAAGTGATCAATTTAACGGCGCGGATAGCGTCATCGTTAGCTGGGATGATAACATCGATGTCATCTGGATCAGCGTTAGTATCAACCATAGCTACTACAGGGATACCAAGTTTTTTAGCTTCTTTAACAGCGATTTGTTCTTTGTGTGGGTCAACAATGTACATTACGTCTGGAATACGTGGCATATCTTCGATACCGCCCAAGAATTTTTCAAGACGAGCACGTTGTTTGTTAAGAAGAGCAACTTCTTTCTTAGGAAGAACTTCAAAAGTTCCATCTTCTTCCATACGTTTGATTTCTTTCAAACGAGCGATACGTTTTTGGATAGTATCCCAGTTTGTAAGAGTTCCACCCAACCAACGGTGGTTGATGTAGAATTGACCTGCACGTTCTGCTTCTTCTTTAACAGCGTCAGCAGCTTGTTTTTTAGTACCAACAAACAAGATTACAGCGTCGTTTGCAGCTGCATCACGAACGAATTCGTAAGCTGCGTCAGCCATTTTTACAGTTTGTTGAAGGTCGATAACGTGGATACCGTTACGTTCTGTGAAGATGTATTTAGCCATCTTAGGGTTCCAGCGACGAGTTTGGTGACCGAAGTGAACACCAGCTTCAAGAAGTTGTTTCATTGAAATTACTGCCATGAGTAGTTTCTCCTTTATAAAATGTTTTTTTCCTCTTCCAGACTTCATCTTGCAAACCCACTCAAAAAGAGCAACAGATCCACAATACATCCAGAATGAGTATTTGTTGCATAATACAACTATTATAGTTTACCATAAAAGCCCCATTTTGACAAGTCAAATGCGACTTTAAAAAAGCTTTTCTTTAAAGTATTTTGGCACTACTTATTTCTTAGAGTAGGTACTCTTCGTATCCAAATTACTCAAATCAGCAACACCATTTTTAACCCAAAAACTCTGAGGAATTAACATATTATCTTTCAAGGTAAATCCAAATCTTAACTTACTGCCATTTGGATCTACACCGCCAACTCCTGACATACCAAAGCCACTCACATCTCCTCCGACGAATTCATAGGTATTTTCGGCAATTTTTTTAACTCGCTGAATACCCCCACTGGAACTACTATTATTATCATATTCTGAATAGAAGCTTCCATCACCATGAACACTAATTTTATAGGGATGAAAACCATCTGAATTAAAGTTCGCTTCCCAAGTTCCAATTAATTCACTAGGTAGCAAAAGACACTCACCAACAACAAGGTCAGATAGTGATTTTGAAGGTGAAGGATTAGTAAGAGGAGCAGAATATAATTCAAAACTATGCCAGTCTAATTGTTCAACATCAAGAAGCAAATCATCTGCTTTTCCAAACACTTCACTAGGGTTTGAGCTTGGAATTTTAAACCCACTCTGTTCATCAATAATAATTGCTTCTGAATTATCATCTTGTAATTGATACAAAATACCTGTGGCATCTCCTGAGGCAGGTGACCAGTTAAACGTTAAAACTGTACCATCTGTGTACAGATTATGAGATGCTCTGGCAGAGCCTGAACCAACGTAACTTTCTGCTAATAGAGTTGGAGAGTCTCCATCTTTCAAGTAATAAGTGGCATTCAAATAAATTGAACCATCACTCTGACTTGTGCCGATAAGCATTTCCTCTTGACCATTACCATCTATATCATAAAATGTGTAATATTCTTTATCTATAGAATTAACAGCATTCTCAAGAGCATTAATATCCTTTGGAATTGTCACCTGATTTAATAATATATAATAATCTCCATCTGTTCCATTATTAATTCTAAAATCAGATATTATCTGATAATCATCAAAGACTACTTGGTACTGCTCCTTAGCCATTGCCAGATGTTCTTCCTCTGACAACTCTTGTTCTACAGAAGATGTTGCTGAGCTACTCTCCTCGACTACATTACTTGTAGAAGAACTATCGCTTATAGATTTTGTCTGTCGAGAACAAGCAACTAACAAAAAAATAGTAAGTGTAACCAAGAAAACTTTTTTACCTCGTTTCATAACTCTCCTCTTTCAAAAAGCACTTCAGATATATTATCCAACATATGATTCTGACAATTATAATCAAATATACATTTTACTATTATTTTATAACTTCGTCGTAAGTCTGTAAAGCTTGTTATCATATCTATATCTACCAAATTTATAATCAAGGTTACAACAATAGTCACCCCATCATTTTAACAGTAAATTTTCCACACACAAAAAAAGCCCGACAGAATCGGGCTTTTTTGTGTGCAAACACATTATATAAAGGCGGTAGACGGATTTGAACCGACGATCAAGCTTTTGCAGAGCCGTGCCTTACCACTTGGCTATACCGCCATAACAGATAATATTTTACCCTAAAATAATAAGCTCGTCAAGCCTAATTCGTGAAATTCTGAAAGAGGATTATGAAAATAAAAGAATTCACGGCTTTACCCTTGAAATTTCAACAATCTATGCTATAATACTAAAAATCTTTGGAGGTGTTTTATGAAAAAACTAAGTCCTAACAGTCACATTCGCGTACTCAGTCCGTCAGATTCAATTGCTCGCTTGGGTGGATTTGAAGCCAATCTTTCTGCCAAAGAAACGTTAGAAAATCTAGGATTTCGTGTGTCATTTTCAGAACATTACTTAGAATCTGATATGCTCTATTCTTCTTCAATCAAGAGCCGTGTTGCTGATTTGCACGCTGCTTTTGCTGATGACTCTGTTGATGCTATTCTGGCTACGATTGGTGGTTTTAATTCTAACGAACTATTGCCTTATCTTGACTACGACTTAATTGCCAAACACCCTAAAATCATCTGTGGGTATTCGGATTCGACAGCTTTTTTGAATGCTATTTTTGCTAAAACTGGAAACCACACTTACATGGGACCGTCATATTCTAGTTTTAAAATGAAAGAAGGTCAAGATTACCAGAGCAAGGCTTGGTTAAACGCCATGACAAAATCAGCTTATGACCTTGTTCCAAGTCAAGAGTGGTCAAGCGACCCTTGGTATGACCCAACACAACCACGTCATTTTATGCCAACAGAATGGAAAATTTACAACGCAGGGAAAGCTTCTGGCACCATTATTGGTGGAAATTTATCTACTTTTGGACTGCTTCGCGGAACACCTTACGCCCCTCAAGTCAACGATTATGTCCTTTTCTTAGAAGAGGCAGAAGAAGATGACTATCATGATTTTGATCGCAATTTAGCAGCCATTTTACAAGCTTACCCCAATCCAAAAGCGGTGCTTATCGGACGCTTCCCAAAGGAATGCCAGATGACACCCGAAATATTAACCTATATCCTAGACAAGCACCCACTTCTTAAAACCATTCCTGTCATGTATGACCTTGATTTTGCCCACACTCAGCCACTCTTTACAATCACTATCGGCGCACAAGCAAGCATTGACACTGATACTTTGAGTATTCATATCGAGGAATAAAACTCCTCTATGAAGAATTTTATATATGAGTATGAACTAAAAAACAAAAACGCCTTTTCGTAAAAACGAATTGGCGTATTTTATCTTTCAGCTTTGACTAAATGCAATCATTTTATCTAGGATTTTAACTAGACGTTGTTCTTGATCTTTAGTCATTTTATCCTTAGTGGCATCGTGGTCATCGACTGTACCAACGTGAACTTTGACTTCTCCTGAACTATTAATTGCAACGACAAAAGGAACGTATAATTTGTCTTCTTTGGTGTAAGTCTGAGAAAATTTTTTCACGATAGCATTGTCGGCATCGCTATATTGTTCACCTCGAACATCGACTGTATAGGCTTTACTATGGTCTGCTTGTAGTTCCTTGTCTAAGACAGGTAACAACTCTACACACCATGGACAGGTTGGAAAGCCAAAATAATACATTCCTTGTTCTTTAGCTTCTAAGCGATTAACCACATCATCTGGATTTTCTTTAACCAGCTGAGCTGTTTCATCAACATATGGACTTGTTCCATTGACCTTATTGGTTATGACATAACCGCCAATGAAAATAACCGCAAATAAAACAATAAGCAGGCCTATTTTCAATGTTTTTTTATTTTTCACTATTTTTCTCCTTTTGGATAAGTTGAACAATTGACAATAAAATCACTTCGCCATCTGCTGTAAATGGTAAGAGGTTAAACAGATTCATTAGACAAGTTACCTTCAATACAAGGGTATAGTAGTTTAAAGGGATTAAAATGCCAATAATTGTTAACAGAAATGGTGATATAAAAGCAATTAAGAAATTATCTAGTGGACAGTTTCGATTTCTATACTCTACTTGAAAAGCAAGAATACCTACGTGTTTAAAACACGCTTGATAACGCAATACTCGTGCCACCAAGTAATGCAAAATCTCATGTAATCCAACAGCGACATAAACCGACAGAATCGTAATGACGACTAAAACGAATATTTCAATCATGTTTATTCGTGCTGTATTTATCAGTGAGATATGTCAAAGCATAGACAAGGCAAAAATAGATAATAAAAGCTATCAAAGTTTGCCAAGACAAGCCAAACGTTGTGGAAATATTATGCTCAGTAATTTTGTTATCAATGGTGATGCCTAACAAAGTTTTTACTGAAGCTGACGAGCCGCCAAGTTGAAATAATTTCCAAAGGCTTGTAAACACGACTAAGGCAGCGTAGCTCACTACACTAATCCCTAGACAACGACTAAAATCTTTCATATCTTAACCTCCTAAGAAGACTATAGTGAATACCTGCTAATAGAATAATAGTTATCAAACCCAGGCTTGCATTTTTTACAACAAGCGTGACTAATATAAAAACAATTCCTAACAAAAACATTGATGTGGTCTCATTGAGATTCCCTCGTGATTTTGGAAAAAGATAACCTAACATCAAAGCAGATTGAGCAAATGCAATTGACACCATTACTTGATTGATATTAGCTAAGTGGCAGCCATAGCAAATCAATAAAGGAACTTCCAACAATACAAGAAGGAAATACTGTCTAAAGTATTCTTCCCACACCGTAATCCGTAAGAGATTATATTGATGTCGAAAATCCTCTGTGCTATCGCCATGTGAAAGTAATAATAAGCCATTAAAAGCAAGTAAGGTTGGTAAGACTGCAAAAACTGCAGCTCTGCCGCTTTGATAAGCAATAATTCCCACAACAATCACCGGAAAAATGAGGTAATACCAATTTGTTTTATAACGAAAAGTGACTTTATCAAGAACAGGTACCTTGATAAAACGACTATGACTAGTTACTAAAGTATCAGCTAAAGTATCAGCTAAAGGCAAATGCAAAAGCAAGTAAACAGCTATAATCAGACAGCTCAAACTAACAAGAAACGCCCCTAAAATCAACTCATGAATGGAAAATGGAGAAGAAGCTAATCGTGATTCTAGAGCATAACGCCATTGAAAGAAATAAGCTAAACTGATTATCAAAATAACATTTGCTAGGAGTAGTTTAATCACAAGTAAGTGTTTCATCTGCCTTTGCAAAAGCAGATCCAGCCCTAAGGATAGAATTTCTAAGCTGATGATAACAATAATGAACGAAAAATGTTGACTAAGGAAAAATAGTCCAAAATCTCCCACAAAAGTCGTGACTAGTTTAATAGCAGGCGTTGCGATAATCATGACTAATTCATAAATCCCAATCATCAACACCAAGCGAAACAAAGAATAGGCTCTTTGAACATCACGTCTTCGAAATGGTAAGGCTTTAACGAAATACAAAGATGTCTTATCCAAAGCTAAGGTTGCCTCAACGAAAAGGAAGGACAAGCAGCCCAAAACGACAGTATTGCTGAAATAACTAAAAAAGATTTGCTTTTGCCCTGTTTCCAAAATAGCAAGAGGAACATTTGTTCTGATGGATGATATTTTTGCCAACTCTTTCATATTGTAAAGGTAATACAAAATGTAAAGCAGGCATAGGAAAGTTACAAAGGAACGTCTTACCCATTTTGATTTAAAAATAGGACGATTTAAGAAACCTTTTAAAGCATTATTCAGAAACATTGTCATCAAAAGTTGCGTATCTTTGAATGAACGTGATTTTATCATGAACAGACTCCGTGCGTAACACCTCTGCTTCCAACTGGCTAGCATCGCCAGTAAAAGGAACTAATTTCCCATTGGACATTAAAAAAATATGGTCACAAAAGTGATTGATTATGGTCATATTATGTGAAATTAAGACAAAACTACGATGACTAAGCAAAGCCTGAAAAAGTTTTACTGTAATCAAAGTGGTTTCAAAATCCAAACCGTTAAACAGTTCATCTCCTAAAACATAGGGTGCATTTGATAAAACAGCAGCTATAATTTGAACCTTCTTTTTCATCCCAAAAGAATATGATTCTAATAGCTGATTCTTAGCCTCCTTCAAATCATATAATTCAAAGAAAGAATCGACCTTATCACGGTCTGCATTTGGATAACGCGCCAAAACAAATTGAATGTATTCATTTCCTGTCATGTAATCCGGAAGATAAAAATCAGATGGAATATAAAAGACTTGCTCTTTGAAGGCATCAGATTGATTATGATGACTATCAATCCAAATCTGACCATCACTTGGGCGTTTCAAACCAACGATACAATCTAAAAATGTTGTCTTACCGCTACCATTAATACCAACAATAACACTCACTTGTTTTTCAGGAAAACTCACTGAAATATCATTTAAAACCAAGCGCTTATATTTTTTAGATAAGTGTTCAATCTTAATCATAAATTCCTTATTCTAACACCTTCTCTTAAAAGTAAAGAAAAGATTCTATTTAGTACAGTTAAATGTTACATGAATAACATCTGGAACACCTAGCTTAATACCGCCAGCAAAATTCCCTGATTGTGAAGTGCAGTAAGCTGCATAACCAATAACTGCAATAACAGAAACAAGAGCGCAAACTGCCCAAACCCACTTAACAGTCACTTTTGAAGCATATTTAGCTTGCAAAGCAACCAAGTAGTTATCCATAAATCCAAACATAATGTTTTTCCTTTCAACTTTAAAATATGAATACTCAAAATTACCATGGTAAATGGTAAGGTATTCCTATTTTGCAAGGTGTTATTTTTCGAAAAATAATTACCAAAAACGTAAACTATTTAAACAGATTACTCCTATATCCTACCATTGAAAAGTCTTATTTTCTGAAAATTGTATATTTGCTCAACAAAAAAAGTTTATTTGCGTATTTGCAAATAAACCGATTTTAAGACTTTCGCTGATACAATGAAGACATAACATTAAGGAGGATACTACTAATGCTTAAACTAACCCTTAAACAATTAATTAAAACAGTCGTTCTGATACTTCCATTCTTTGTATATTACCCGTAAAAATCACTCAAATCAACCCAAGTAATAACATTTCATCCCTTCCCCTGCCCTAATAAATGTTGTTACACACAAAACTTATTAAATAATACGTAATATATAAAATATGGAGGATACTTATTATGTTTAAACAATACCTAAAACAAATTTTTAAAGCAGTCACTTTTGTAATTCCAATGTTTGTATTGCCTCTCGCTCTCTTCTTGTAGTTGGTTTTCTTATTAAATTAAAATTTATCTGGAAAAATGCTTGATAAATTTCCTTTCAAGAAAGCAACCATAACAGGATTACCAGTTCCTTCTACACATTTAATGAATTCTTCCAAATCAGACAAATCATCTGATTTTTCTTCCATGTAATTTACTACTTTTTTCAAAAAATTGAGCCACGTCATAGCAAACATATCTTGGTAAGTTAATATCTTTTCAAGATGTTCAATAAAATAGTTAGCTTGATAAGTTTTCCCATAACCTATTAACATGAGTATCAAATTTAAAAAAACAACCTCAGCATTTTTTTTATGACTTGGAAGAGATAAATATAATTTATCACGATCTACAAAAGCTTTCCCCAAAAAAATTAAATCTGATTCTGATAAAATAGACATGGTATTACCAAATACAAATAGCTCGTACTCTGTCCATTCTTCAATCTCATAAAGATATGATGTCAAAAAATTCTTTTCTTCTTCTGTGATTTCATAAGTCGGATCAAGAGTGTGAATAGAAGATTTTATAATTAACTCATTTAAACGCTTATAAACATCAAATGTTTCAGAATCTTTTTCACTTTCAAGTAAACTATACAAACCGTTGATATCTTGCTTATTATATAAATCATTAATCTTATTTAATATTTGAAACGTCTTCGGTTCTTGATAGTTGTTAATCGCATGTCCGAACTCTGAGAAGGTCATGTGAATACCTGAAATGGCGATTAAGAGTTTGTCTGCAGCGAGCATGGATTGGCCGTTTTCAAAACGTGAGAGTTGAGATACTGAGAGGTTTTCGCGTGCGACGTCTTTTAGTTTCAAGCCACGCGCGATTCGTAATTCACGATAAAGTTCACCCAATTGCATTGATTTTTCGAGTTTCATACAGTCTCCTTTGTTGATTGTAATCTGATGTTATCAGACCTTTAAGAACTATGTTTTCTATATTCTCACAACAAGAAAGGTCTTTATCTGTTATCCTAAACAGCTTAGAAAAGTCATAGTCTATATTTCTATTTTAAAAATCTAGTTGTATTAGATAAGTATACTAATGTTTATTGTATCACAATTTTTAAAAAGAGATAGCAAAAAACAAGAACTTGGTTAAACCAAGTTCTTGTTTTTCACGATTTTATCGATAATAATTACCAAATAATCACTCGATTTTCTGGTGCACGCCACATTGGGTCACCAGCTTTGATATCAAATTCTTCATGGAAGTCATCAAAGTTTGTCAAAGTCACATTGGTACGAAGTTTACCCGGCGCATGCACATCAATACTTGCTAACATTTGCATGTATTCCTCACGCGCTTTCATGCGCCAGATTGTTGCAAAGTTGATAAAGAAATCACGCGCAGAGAAATCAGCATCTTGTTTTGCTGCTTCTAAGGCACAAGCCACACCACCAAGGTCTGCTACATTTTCAGAAACAGTTAATTTACCATTGACTTTAGCACCGTATGAATCTAAACCATCAAATTGTTCAACAATTTTATCAGTGCGTTCTGTGAAAGCTTTATAATCAGCATCTGTCCACCAGTTGTTTAGGCTACCATTTTCATCAAATGATGCTCCATTGGTATCAAAAGCATGCGAAATTTCATGAGCAATAACTGCTCCGATACCACCATAGTTAGCTGATGAACTTTGTTCCAAGCTGTAAAATGGTGCTTGTAAAATAGCTGCTGGGAAAACAATTTGGTTTTGTTGAGGATCATAATAAGCATTGACCATGTGCGCTGGCATATGCCATTCACTACGATCAACCGGTTTGTTCCATTTGCTCCAGCTGTGAGCGATAGAAATTTTAGCCAGATTTCGCGCATTTTCAACGAGTGACAAAGACTCGTCAATGATTTTTTTCGCATAAGTTTCTGGTAATTTTTCCGGATAACCAATGTGAGGAGTAATAACGTTCAACTTAACAATAGCTTTCTCACGTGTTTCTTTGGCTAACCAATCTGCAGATGCTAGACGTTTCTTATAAACATCAATCATAGTAGCAACCTTATGCTCTACATCAGCTTTAGCTTCAGGAGAGAATTTTTGTCCAGCATACCAAAGACCAAGTGCTTGACTATAAGCACCAGATGCTAGATAGTAAGCCGCTTTCTTCTTATCCATGGCTTGTGGTGTTCCTGAAAGAGCACGACTGTAAGTCCCTGAAAGCACGCGGATATCATCTGTCAAATAACTGTTGTAACTTGTTGCTGCAGAAATGATAAGGTCTGCTTTAAGCAAATCCCAATTTTTTTCTGAATAATACTCATCTGCAAATTCTTTCCAGAAACGTTCTTCTGGTACGATGACTTTATCTGGAATTTCTCCAAGAATTTTTGTGAAAATACTATCCAAAGGAAGTTCCGGTGCTAATTTGGTAAAATCAGCCCAATCGTATGGATGATAAAGTTTAACATACTCAGATGATTCTTCACGTGATAAGACATATTTAGCCAACTTGGCATCAAGTTCAATTGTTTTGTCTAGCAAATCTTTAATTTCTTCTGCTGAGAAACCAAATTTTGCTAGCAATTCTTCTTGCATGTGACGCCATGTCGCTAACAATTCTTTTCCTTTTTCATTGTCTTCTGCGTAGTAAGTCGTATCTGGCAAGATTGTTCCAGGCGCTTCTGCCCATAGCACATTTAGCTGAGCATTCATGAAATCAGGTGCCACTCCAAACGGAAATTCATTTGGTTTTCCTGCCAGTTCAAAATCAGCAATTTGCTCTGCAAAATCCGTAAAAGAAGCTAACTTTTTATATTCTTCAATCAAAGGAAGGACTGGTGCTACTCCTACTGCTTCACGTGTGGCATAATCAGATGTCATGCGGTGGAACTTAACAAAATTCTGCAAAATGCTATCATCCGGAAGATTTTTTCCAGCCAACCAACTATCTGTAGTTGCTAGCATTAATTCTTCGATTTCATCAGCTAAATCTGAAAAACCTCCCGTACGTGGTTTATCATCGGGAATAACAGCTGTCTTTTCCCATTCGCCATTGACGGCATCATAAAAATCATCTTGATATCGAGTCATAAGGATCTCCTTTTTATCTGTTAGAACCATTCTATCAAAAATTCAAAAGAATAACAGTTATAAGGATTTTCAAAAGAGAAAAATTCCAAAACTGATTTTTCTCTCAAAAAAATCAAAAAGCTAGCCTACTGCAAAGCTAACTTTTTGATAAAACACAAATTAATATCGCAGTTTACGATAAACCGTAATCACCAATAAGAGAAGAATAAAGATAAAAATGGCTAATATTGGTGCTACTAGTAGGGGTTCTACCCGACTAGCTTCAGAAATCACGCGCGCATTTTTAACTTTATTTGGAATACGATGACCGCGTACCAAAAGGCGGTGAGTATTGACTCCATACGGCGTACAAGTTACCAAGGTCACATAATCTTGATTTGGATCAATTGCTAGCGCTGAGACATCATCTGGCAAGACCGTCAAAATCTGATCTACTTCATAAGTCAAGGTTTCATCTAGAACTTGAATCATGAAAGTATCACCTTCAACCAAACGGTCGATGTCTGTGAAGAGCTTAGCTGATGGCAAACCACGGTGACCTGAAATCACAGCGTGCGTTCCCTTACCACCCACAGGAAGTGATGTCCCTGGGATATGCCCAATAGCCACCTGCAAGACACTATCGTCCGTACCATGGTAAATCGGCAAAGTCGTATTCAACTTAGGGATTTCAACATAAGCCATAATCCCTGTACCAGTCACATCAAGCGTTTGATTATAACGAGCTTTCTCAGCTTTTGATAAATTCAAATCAGGCATGACACCTTGTGACAAAGTTTGGTTATAATCTTTTGCTGCTTTCAACATGTCATCTTTCTTTTGTTGACTCATGTCCTGAACATTTTGGACATAGCCAGCCACAGCTTCTGATTGGTGAAATGAGTTCCAATAATCGCTAACTGTCGGATACAACAAAAGGGACAGCCCGATTATTAATATAAAGACGAGGCTAATCGTCAAATAATTCTCTTTAATCTTTTTTATCATAATAAAGGGCTCTCCTCACCATTGCAATAGGAAAGGGAGCGAAAGAAAAGTTGACACTCCTCATCCACTCCCTGCTAGGTAACAAGGCTCTAACAGCCGACCAATCGGTCTAAAACTCATTACAAAGTATTAATGCTTCAATTTCCACCTTGCAACCTAACACCTATAACAACAGTCTGCCTAGTGTTTATTTAGCATCCATGCGTTTTTTAGTAACAAGCAAGATACCAGCAGCAAGAACAAGAATAGTACCTACAACATAAAGGATAGTTGTTCCCATACCACCAGTTGAAGGAAGAACAGAACCTTTTTTGTTGACAACATCAGTTGTTAAAGAACCAGCAGTAGTGTTTGAAGTAAATTCAAGACTACCAGTTCCTGTAACTGAGTTCAATGCTGGACTATCAGAAGTGATATCATGGTCTGCAGTTACTGTAAATTCAACATCATCAATTGTGTTGTAACCATTTGGTGTAGTTGTTTCTGAAAGTTTGTAATCACCATCATCAAGACCTGAGAATGTGAAAATATTTTTCTTATCACTGTTTTCTGCAGCAGTTGCTTCATCTGCTGAAATTGTTTTTACTGCAGTCCATTCACCATTTACTTTTTTGTAAAGAGTGAATCCAGCACCTGGCAAAGCAGCACCATCTTGGTCAACTTTATTTACAACAACTTTGTAAGTAAAGACGATAACAGTATCTTCTGGAGTTTCACCAGTTGGAGAAGTTTCACCGCTACCAGTGTAGTTAGGATTGTTTGAGTAGATAAGTTTGACAGTATTTGGGTTACCTTCTGAACCAATAACAGCATTTTCATTAAGAGTAGCTGTGTATTCAACAACTACTTTTGTTGATGAAGTAACACCGTCAAGTGATTTCAAGTTGTTAATTTTGAAGCTTGAACCATCATCAGCGATTGTGAATGATGACGTAACATCAGTTTTTTCATCGTCATTTACAAGGTAAACTTTAGCATCTTTGTTGTAAGTCAAACCAGATGAAAGTGTATCTGAAAGTTCAAGATAGTATTCATCATAAGAATCAAGATTAGCTGGCAATGTAGCAGTCAATTGGAAAGGGACTGAATCGTTAATATCGTAGTCAGCAGAATCTTGCCAATCAGTAGTTTCACCAGTTGTATCGTTAGTATCTTTTACTTTTTTCTCAACAGATGGAACACTTGTTTTAGGTTCTACAGTAACGTTATTAACAACTTGCAAAATGTAGTTTGTATAAGCTTCGTTGCTACCAACAGTTGCGTTTTGGACAAGGTAGTAACCAGCTGCGAGACCTGTTAAACCACCAGCATTTTGGAGGTATTGACCTGCCGCTTTAGCAAATTCTTCTGCTTGGCTAGCAGTAAAATCTTCTGCTCCCAATACTTCTGCAAGTTCAGCTGCAGAGCTTACACCATATTTTGTTTGAAGAGCTGTTTGACCAGCTTCAGTGATACCATTACCCCATTTAATGTTTGAAAGGGTTGTACCATCTTCTGATAAAGTACCAGTAAAGATTTGGTAAGATTCATAAGTACCATTACCACCGTCAACAGTGATATCGTACGCTAGTGCTTTCCCACCAGTAAAGGCAAGAAAAGCTGCTAACAATGTAGCAAAAATTAATTTAAGCTTTTTCATAATAATTCCTTTTCTTTCTTTTTTGATTTAGTGTGAGTAGAGTAAAAATATAATCTAAGGCTTGGCATCTATCGACTAGGCAACACCGCCTTTACCAATATATAAACTAATCATCATAGGTGACCTCCTATCTGATAACGTTTATAGACTTTAAAGATTAATAAGCCAATAGCAAGTAATGATAATGCCGCACCAGCTAAGTAATGCCATTGCGTACCATTACCACCAGTCTCAGGCAAATCATATTGCTTCTGAGCTGTATTCCTAATGGTAATCGTTGCAGAATCCGAAGCAATCGCCATATCAGCTGCTTCCTCAGTAGGAACATCATTATTACTATTAGTGTAGCTAGTATCATAACCAGAAACAGCATTCTCTTTTACATAGTAAGTATAAGTGACCGCATTTCCAGACGAATCCGTACCCGAAACAGGTAGTTCTGTATAAGTTTTCGTCCAGTCATCATCATGACTTAATGTTTCCCCAGACTTATAAGTTGATTCGGTAGACGTTCCGTCCTCTGCCGTTGCAACCTGAATCACATCATAAGTGATAGAACCATCAGAACGACTTGTCTCATCACCAGTAGCCGTGAACCATTTCTTATTGACGGTTAAGTCAATCGTCTTAATCTTTTCGTTTTCAACGTAAGC